>JBDTVD010000080.1:0-12184 GCA_040007375.1 Bacteroidota bacterium
GAAATCCGTCCGTTAGGTCAGCCGCAACAATTACTTCCAGGCACTTATGTTGTTAGTATTATAGGTGATGATAATAAGTTCAGCTATAAGCTTGTTGTTAAGTAAGTGACTAAGTGATTAAGTGCATTTTTCTTCTCTGCTTCCGGCGTCTTCGCCGAAATCTATTTCAAAAAAAATATTCATACCTGAATAAACATTTATCCAGACTCCTTGCTGGAAGATGATTTATTTGATTGAGGATTTTACTTCGGCGAAGACGCCGGAACGAGTGTAAGGATTATAAGCTTGATACTAATGTCCTGATATTACTTCTCCGAACTCATAGCTTACAGCTCCAAACTATTTATTAGATTTGTTTTAAATAATGAATCATGAGAAACAATTTGTTGTCTGTCATTTCCATTTTGCTTTTAATTACAGCATGTTCATCAAAAGAAATAAAGCAGGAGCAATCTATTACTGATCAACCTGCAAAAACGGTTGTTGATTTTATTAAGTGGTATAGTAATAACATGAGCAGGCTGAATAAAATTGAAATAGTAAATAATTCCTTCGATAGTATTTTTGATTCTACCGGTTTGTACAGTATTAATTTTACCAATGGTGAATTATTTCTTGCTGAATTAAAAAAGAGTGGTTTTATTTCTGATGCATACGTGGAATTCATGAGAAACTATTTCAAAGATTGTGAAAAGAATTTTGTTGAAAATCCTCAGTTCGACGGACCGCCGGAAGGTTTTGATTTTGACCTGGTATTATGGTCGCAGGAATATGATGAAGATTTAAAACACATTGATAAATCAACCGTTGGTGAGTCTTCCATATCTTCAAAAAAAGCTAACATCCAGATTAAATTTCCATCAGGATCATCACTTAAATATGATCTTTCTCTTTACAATGATAAATGGATGATTGATAAGATTGATAATGGCTGGGGAAAATGAAATTATAAATGTGGAATTATAAATTATAAATGAATTCCTCTGGTCCCAGTATCTTCGCCGGAATCCATCTTAAAAAATATCAGTGATTGAAAATACATTCATCCAGGCTCCTTGCTGGAAAGATATTTTTTTTGGTTGATGATCTTCTTTCAGGCATTCCGGCGAAGACGCCGGAACGAGAGTTGAGAAATAAAATTTCTAATAGAAATGAAATTACGACTTCAAAAAAAATTTCAATTCTGCATTCTTAATTCTTAATTCTGCATTAAGAAGCCGTTCCAATCTTATTATATTTATTTCTGTATTCAATCGGTGTCAATCCTGTTATCTTTTTAAAAATAGTACGGAATGCTTTGGTATCAGTATAACCAACATCAAACATTACTTCACTGATATTCTTACGACTTGATTCAAAACTTCTTTTTGCTGCTTCAATTTTCAACCGTTGTATATATTCCATAACAGTATTATTGGTAGCTTTCTTAAACCTGCGTTCAAAACTTCTTCTTCCTATTGCAAACTTATCTGCCAGCTGATCAACAGAAATCCGCTCCTGATAATTCTCTTCAATAAACTCCTGCGCTTTTAAAATCTCCACATCATCATGTTCTTTTTGTCCTTTAAACATCATAAACACATTCTGACTTTCTCTGTCAATATCCACAGCAAAAAATTTAGAAGCCAGAATTGCAGTATCACGATCCGTATATTTTTCAACGAGATATAATAATAACGTCCAGTATGAATTTGCACCTCCGCTTGAATAAATTCCCTGTTCTTCTGTAATAATACTTCCATCCACCAACTCCACATCAGGAAACATACTACGAAACTGATTTGCTGCATTCCAGTGTGTAGAAACTTTTTTCCCATCAAGCAATCCTGTTGAAGCCAACAGAAATGCACCTATACAAAGTGAAGCTACTTCAGCACCACGTTTATGATGATCAATAATCCATGGAACAAGATCTTTATTGCGTTCCAGTGCCACATCAATATTTCCACTTATTGCAGGAATAAAAATCAAATCTGTTTTCTCTACATCTTTAAGCAATGCATCCGTATGCACAGAAAAAACACTGTTGAGTTTTACATCGTTTGTCATGCCCACTAATTGCACATTAAACAAAGCAGGTTTACCTGAAGCAACCAGGAAACTATTCACGGCATTAAACATATAGTGCGGATCAGCAACAGCTTCCACAATTGCAGTTTCAGGAACCAGAATGGATACATTTTTCATGCGCCAAATATAAGCAGCTTCTCTGTCGCAATCAACCCATTGAAATGTCGTTAGTACACCCTTTCCTTCGTCTCACCATGTTGCATCTTTGTAATGTACTTCAATAGATTATTCTTCAAATACAAATTATATAATGACACAGATAAAATCCTACCTTACATTTAATGGTAACTGCAGGGAAGCAATGACGTTTTACCAGCAATGCCTGGGAGGAGAACTGGACTTACAGACTGTTGGTAATTCTCCACTCTCCGAAAAAATGCCGCAGCAAATGAAAGAAAGTATCGTGCATGCAACACTAACCAATAATAATCTGGTATTACTTGCTTCAGATATGGTTGCTGATGAAGGGTTGAAAATTGGAAATTCCGTTTCGCTCATGATTGACTGTAACAGTGAAGATGAGATACACGCTTTATATACTAAACTTTCTTCCGGCGGAAAGGCAACACATCCATTAGAAAATAGTTTTTGGGGAGCATTGTTTGGTGATCTCATTGATAAATTCGGAAATCACTGGTTGTTGCATTATCAACAGCAATAGAATTTATATATGAAAACCTTTTTCTTTAGCAGCACGTAAATAATGGTGGAAGTTTTTAAAACTAATGTTGTTTCAAAACAGGAAGCAAGTCTGTTGGTTGAAGTGTTACAGAAGAAGTATCCTCACGCAAAAATAAATTTTGATCTTGATGATTGCGACCGGATATTGCGTATGAAAGGATTTGTAGAAGCGGAAGAAGTGGAATATTTATTAACGCAAAAGGGATACTATTGTAAAGTGATACTATGAATTGTTCATGCGTAGGCTTTTTGTATTTTCATTTCACTTTGAAAAAGTTCTATTTGGTGAACTCAGGTGATTTTTATTAATCAGTTTAAAGTACTTTTACTGCATTAAGAAATAAAGCCTTTGCGAAATATTGATTCATATACTCATGTAAGAGGTGAGTCTGTTTATATAGATGATATTCCTGAACTAGCCGGGACATTGTATGCTGTGGCATTTGATTCGCCGGTTGCACATGGAAGGATTACACATCTTGATTTAACAGAAGCACATGCTGTTCCTGGTGTGGTGCGCATTTTTATCGCAAGAGATATTCCCGGCGAAAACCAGATAGGTGGAATTATACCTGATGAGCAGTTGCTGGCTGATGATGTAGTTGATTTCATAGGAATGCCGATTGCACTGGTTGTTGCAGAATCAGATGAAGCAGCAAGATCAGCAATTAAAAAAATAAAAGTATCCATCGATCCATTACCTGTTATTACAGATCCACGTGAAGCAGCCAGACAAAATAAACTGATCATTCCTCCACGCACTTTTCAAATCGGAAATACTGTTGATCAATGGTTGAAGTGCGAATATGTTTTTGAAGGTGTTGCAGAATCAGGAGGTCAGGAACATTTATATATAGAGACACAGGGAGCTTATGCAGTTCCGATGGAGAATGGAAACATTAAAATATATTCCAGCACACAGGGACCAACTGCTGTGCAACGAACTGTTGCACGTGTGTTGGGAATTGCCATGCATAAAATTGAAGTGGATGTTACACGACTTGGTGGCGGCTTTGGAGGTAAAGAAGATCAGGCTTCTGCATGGGCTACAATGGCAGCTCTTGCAACACATCATCTTCGTCGTCCAGTGAAATGTGTATTACATCGCATGGATGATATGCGCATGACAGGAAAACGTCATCCGTATTCTTCTGATTTTAAAATCGGATTAAATAAAGATTTAAAGATCATTGCATATGAAGCCACTTTTTATCAGAATGCAGGTGCTGCTGCTGATCTTTCACCTGCTGTAATGGAGCGCACCTTATTTCATGCAAACAATACCTACTTTCTTCCCAATGCAAAAGTAACAGCATACAGTTGCAAAACACATCTTCCTCCAAACACTGCATTCCGTGGTTTTGGTGGGCCGCAGGGAATGTTCGTTATAGAATCTGCCATTGCAAAAGCTGCAGAATCATTAAAGATTCCTGCATTTGTTATCCAGCAAAAAAATTTATTAAAAGATGGTGATGAATTTCATTACGGGCAAATTGCTGAAGGATGTAAAGCAACCAACACCTGGAAAGCTGCTGATGATCTTTTTCATTTTGAAGATTATCGTATTGCAATTGAATCGTTCAACAGCGAGAATAAACTTATAAAAAAAGGTATTGCAGTAATGCCAATCTGTTTCGGTATTTCATTTACAAAAACACTGATGAACCAGGCGCGTGCATTGGTTCATATATATACTGACGGCAGCATTGGTGTAAGCACCGGCGCTGTTGAAATGGGACAAGGCGTGAATACGAAAATGCTGCAGGTTGCAGAACAGGTTTTCTCTGTTTCTCCAACAAGAATTAAAATTGAAACCACCAATACTACACGTGTTGCCAACACATCCCCTTCAGCAGCCAGTGCAACTGCTGATCTTAATGGAAAAGCTACAGAGATTGCCTGTAAAACTATTCGTGCGCGTTTGTTGCAACGTGCGGCAATTGAACTGAATGCCAATGCTGATGATTTATATATAAAAGATGAACTTGTTTATCACAAAGGAAATTCAACGGAACTCAACTGGAATAAACTGGTGATGGCATGTTTCCTCAACAGAGAAAGTTTATCAGAACACAGTCATTATGCAACACCGGAAATTCATTTCGATGCAAAAAAAGAGAAAGGACATCCATTTGCTTATCATGTTTATGGAACTGCATTAGTTACTGTAACTGTTGATTGTTTGCGTGGCACTTATGAATTTGATTCCGTTAAAATTCTGCATGACTTTGGAAAAAGCATGAATACCATTATCGATCGCGGACAGATTGAAGGTGGGGTGGTGCAGGGAATTGGATGGATGACAATGGAAGAAGTGGTTTATAATGCTGATGGAAAATTATTATCAAATGCATTAAGCACGTATAAAATTCCGGATATTTATTCTGTTCCGAAAGAAATATATATAGCAGCATTGGATACTCCGGGAAGTGACCTTGCCATTTTTAATTCAAAAGCAGTTGGTGAACCACCACTGATGTATGGTATCGGTGCTTACTTTGCCATTCGTAATGCAGTAAAAGCTTTTAATGCCGATGCAGATATTCCATTCTCTGCACCTTTTACTCCGGAGAAAGTTTTGATGGCACTTTGTTCGTAAGCAGAAACATAAATTATTGCAAAGTCATGTTTTTCCTCAACAGGAAGAAGGATTCAATACAAAAACAAATTATCGTTTAAAAATCAGGTGGGTTATGAATCGGCATGGCAACACAGAAAGAACGCTTTATGTTTTCAAAATTTTTTACTATTTTTACCTAGAACACCTCTTATGATGAATGGGAATTTGAAGATTTTTGGATCTTCTCCACTCCGCTGGAAAATGTGTTCGGGATATAATGAAAAATAGAATTTCACATACTTTATTAATTATTTATTGTCGTCTGACCGGTAAAAATTCCTTGTTATTCATCAGCATGCTATGTTTTGCTACAGGTGTTTATGCTCAGGATCCAAATTTTTCTCAAATAGATAATATCGTACAATACTCAAACATTGCTGCTCAGACTGCTGAAAATGGCTATTCAGTGGGTCTTATTCAGAAACGTCAATGGGAAAACCTGGATGGTGGATTTGTAACTACTCTTTTTACAACAGGATTTAATTGTAAAGAAAACTGGGGAATGAACCTGATTGGGTTTGAACATGCAGAAGGCATTGAAGGGATTGATGCTTCTACCGGAGTTTTTGGAAAAGGAAGTTTAACAACGTTGAATCTTAAACTTGCATTTCACTATAGTTTAAACTTAAAAAACAATCCCTTCTTCACTTTTGCTTTTTATCCGGAATATATACACAAGTCGCTGAAAAATTCCACCCTTGTTTTCTCCGACCAGATAAATCCGCTAACAGGAGAAATAACATATATAAACAGCAGTGATCTTAATTATCAAAAACCAACAATAGTTGATATTGGTATGAGTGCTGCATTTGATTTAAAAGCTGTTCCTGCATTAAGCAGAGGATTTTTAAAAAATATTAAAAGCTTTAAGTTGGCTCTTTCTGCAAATCATTTTCCGGGAATATTCAGTGAGTCTGTTTCTTCAACAAACCAGGCACCGGCAAATCTTCCTGTATATTATTCCACATTGTTTTTGCTGGAGCATGTGGGTCCGTTTAATACGTATTTTAAATATTATCTTGATATGGATTATCAACGATATATTACCTCTGCTAATTTCGGAATTAATATTTTTTATAATGATATCACTTCTTCTCTGAAAAATAATTTCTTTTTAATTGCAGGTGTTAAGCCTATGCAGAAATTATCAGCATCACAACAGGATCTTTTTTCCTACTATGTAGGAACTGGTTTAAAACTCAAGACCGGTCTCACCATCACTTTTGTTTTTGAAGACGCAAAATTTCACAATGAGCCTTCCAGATATAGTATTTCAACATTTGAAACCGGTTTAAGTTATAATTTCTCCGATAAGTGTAATTGCAAAAGAGGAATTGAAAAGCTTAAAAAGAAGCTTAGTAATTTATGTCCTACGTTTTAAATTTTTCTTTCAATAATAATCCAATGTCAATTATAGGCCGATGGCTTTATATATTTATTCTGATCATTATCATTCCTGTGATAAGCAACGGACAATGCCCACCCTATCAAACTAGTTACACAAATTGCCCTCCTCCGGTTTTTAATCCTGCTGTTTCACTGGTTACATCTGGAAGTACCTGTGTCGGGAACCAAATATTTATTACCAATCAGTTTACTCCTGTAGATTCAATTGATGCAACTATTATTGATTGGGGCGATGGTAGCTGTACTACTTATGCAGGTGTAAATTCTCCTAACCCTGCTCCTCACAATTACAATTATCCACCCGACAGTAATCTGTGTTATCCTGCAGGAGGTGGTGTAGCGAATTTAACAGGTGAAATCAGCAGAAATATTGTAATGTATTGTGATGACTCATGCGGAACAGGATTGAATCAGATTAATCGTAGATGGGCAAGCGTATCTGCAACAATTAAATTCAGACCTCATTGTGATATTCGTTTTCCATTTCCTATTTGCTTAGGTACTGACATCCATGATTCGATCACCAATTATTCCTGTCCGAATATTAACAGCACTTCAGGTTTTGAAAATGCTTTGATTGTTTGGGATTTTGGCGATGGTACTATCGATAGTATAGTTACGAATACTTCGCCGGTACTGAATCCATTTCATATATATGCCAATTCCGGAACTTACACTGTAACTTTATGCATCTCACAATTGGGGACAGGTAGCTGTGGTACTGTATGTTGTGATAACCAGGTAACGATTCTTCCACGAACAATCATTGATCCTGTTATCACCAATAACGATAGTTGTCTTCCTCCATCAATTATTTTACATCCGGTAATTAACAGTGAAAATGCAACTTCATTTAACTGGACAGTTAATCCGGGACCTGGTCAATCAAACGTTACTAATCCTACCGATTCACAACCAACAATTACAATTAACGTTGCAGGAAATTATACCATTCATGCGCAGGTACAAGGTTGTTGTTCTTCCGCATTAAGTGTTTGCAGCTGGGATACAGTATTAGGATTTTATAATCCGCCGATTCTGAATACCAGTGTAATTCCTGACTTCTGCAACGGAACAACCATCAATCCACTCGACTCCGGATTTTTTTCTGTGCTAAGTAATAATTCTTATTTCATCAGTTATCATTGGGATTTCCCGGGAGGATCACCCACTTTCTCTGACACATTAAATCCGGGAGGAATCACCTATAATACTCCGGGCACTTATCCAATCACATTATATATAGAAACAGCCTGTGGCTCTGATTCACTTATTGACTCCTTAACCATTTTAGGGCCTTCAGCAATTACTGCGGATTTTCCCTCTGCTATTGTTCCTTGTCTACCTCCCTCTGTACAATTAACCCCGCAAACTACATCACAAAATATTTCTTCTTATAACTGGTCGGTAACACCTGCTGTTGGCGCTTCCATTTCTAACACTGCAATTGCTCAACCTAATTTTAACTTCAGTGTTGCTGATACTTTTCATGTTGAAGTTACTGCAACAGGTTGCTGCACCATTCCATCTGATTGTTACTGGGACACCACTTTTATATTTTTAAATGCGCCCATACTGGATACTTCTTTTATTCCGATTATCTGTATCGGTAATAGTATTTCTCCTGTTGATTCCAATTATTTCAGCATTAATACAAATAACACGAATATAAATTCCTATCAATGGAGTTTTCCGGGAGGAAGTCCTAATACATCAGCAAATGCAAATCCCGGAAGTATTAATTATTCGTCAGCAGGTTCATTCCCTGTTACATTAACAGTTACGCATGGTTGCGGATTTTCTGTAATCTCCAACATTGTTAAAGTTTCAGCACCAACAATAATTGATGTTGATTTTCAGTCGCCACTTGATACCTGTATTTCACCAGTTACAGCCGACTCTTTAATTCCATTGATGCAATTTTCAAATGCCTATTCTTTTTCATGGAGTAGTACACCATCAAACGGAATTACCTTCAATGATTCCTCACTCGCACAACCTGTGATATATATAGCAGCTCCCAACACCTATTTGTTCCATGTAGCATCTACCGGTTGCTGTACTGATCCTTTAAGTATCTGCAGCTGGGATTCCACCATACGTTTTTACAGTGCACCATCAGTGGTTTCTTCTCCTATTCCTGCATTTTGTAACAGTGCAGTTATTAACCCACTGAACTATTTTTCCGTAGATACAACAGATGCTTCCATTACAGGCTATCAATGGGATTTCCAGGGAAGTGTGCAGGACACGTCAACCGTTGCGAATCCTGGATTAATAAATTATAACAGTCCTGGCATATATATCATTTCATTTGCTGTTCATCATAGTTGCGGGCAAACAGTATTAACTGACACTTTAGAAATAAGCACACCTCCGGCATTATCTGTATCACCGGATACGCTTTTCGGATGTAACACACTTACTGTTAATTTTACGAATACACCACCATTTAACGGACACTATTTTGAATGGAATGCCGGCACCGGTATATATATCAGCGGTACAGACAGCATTAGTCCTGAGCCTTCTTTACAATTCAACTCTCCCGGAAGTTACACTGTATTTGTGAGCGATTCCACTCCCGGATGCAGCATTGATACGATATCTTTTAATGCATTGGTATGTGGGCCTGCATCATTAACAGACACTCTTTTAATTCCTGATGACTGTGATACAACAAACCTGCAGATTGATCTGAACAATTTTATTGCACTTGTTCCACAGGCATGTGATTCCAATTATCTGTGGGCTATCACACATAACAACATTATTGTATTCAGCAGTGCCACTACAAATCCGCCTGCTTATGCAGTTACTGATACCGGATTTTATTTTGTAGAAGCCAGTGTTACCAACTATTGCGGAACTGTTGTTGTTCGTGACACCTTCTTTATCATACCACCTACTGCTATTATTCTTCCTGCAAGTATCAATCTTTGCCGTGATACCGGTTTTGTAAATCTGAATAATATTCCTCCTTCGCCGGCAGGAGGTACCTGGATCAATATGGCTGGTGATACAATATCTTCCATATATAATCCGTCAAATGGTTCTTCCGCCGATACTCTTATATATAATCTCTCCTACGGTGGAAATTGCATATCACGTGATAGTTTAATAATTCATATTCTGGGTCCGCCTGTAAATGCCGGTTCAGATCAATGCATTTGTAAAACAGGAGGTATTGTTGATATTTCGTTAAATGTATCTCCCACAGGAGGTGTTTTCAGTTCTCCTGCCTTCCCTGCAGCAATAACAGATTCTATTCTTTACGATCCTGCTATTGCTTCATCTGCTTCTGATATACTTATATATACTTATTTTAATTCGGGTTGCTGGCTGGAGGATAGTGTAGTGATTACGATTGCAACTCCTCCTGTGCCTTCTGCTTCTTTTCCTGATACCTTATGTGCAGGATCAAACGGAACTTTTATAAATAATACAACACCTGTTGATTCCGTTTTATGGGTGTTCAGCGGTGCATCAATACCATCATCCACATCAGCATCATTGCAAACCGGTTTTCCAAACACAGGCACATTTACTAATTCATTATATATATACAGCAGTTGTGGTTGTAAGGATACAATAACTGAAGATGTTGTTATCATTAACACACCATTACCTTCTTTTACTATGTACGATGATACAATTTGTGCCGGTGTTGCTGATACATTTTACAATGCAACAATTAATAATTCATACACTTATTACAATTGGTTTTTCGGAAATGGCCAGACTTACAATGGATATAATCCATCTGCAATAAATTATTTACAGGGAATTAATGATACAGTATATTATATTCAGCTTATAGATTCCAACCGATGTGGCTCGTTATCATTTACGGATACATTAGTAGTGAAACCGATTCCTCTTCCTTTTTTTGGTGCTTTGTTTAACCATGCCGGATTCTGTTCTCCGGATACAGTTACCGTCCTGAATTATACCCTGGGAAATCCTGACAGCAGCATCCTGTATCTTAACGGACAACTTACAAATTTTAATGTTCCTTCTGTTGAATATATATTAACTGCAGTGGATACTCCTACAACTTATCATTTTACATTGGTTGCATTTAATGAATGTGGCTCCAGGCAAATGGATACATCGTTTGTAATAAATCCTGTAAACTACCAGGCCTGTTTTAATCCGTTATCTTCAACTGTTTGTGTTAATGATACTGCATATTTCTACAGTTGTGTTCCGCCATCTTTTATAGTTAACTGGATGTTCAGTGATGGCACTATGGGAACGGGACATTCCATTCCTCATGTGTTTTCTGATACAGGAAAATTTGTGGTAACGCAGATTGTTTCGAATGGATGTGGTTCTACAAGTGATAGTATTGTAATAAATATATTGCCTTTACCTGTTGTTAGTTTTACTGCTGATTCTGCAATCTGCAATTATCTTCCTGTTACATTTAATAATTTATCTCAAGGTACATTTCATAATGAATGGTATTTTGGTGATGGAAACATTGATACTATTTCCTTTAATCCAATTCATACTTATGCCGGACCAGGTACTTATGCAACGGTGTTAATAGCGGCTGATGTTAATAATTGTAAAAGCAGTGATACAGCAATTGTAATAATACGCAAAGCTCCGCTGGCAAATTTTACTCTCACCAGTACTTACTGTGCAACAGATAACATTGTATTGAATAATCTTTCCGTTGATGCTGATCAATATATATTATTATTTGGTGATACTACTATTAACTGCACCGGAAACTTTCCAACGTGTTCTGTTTTTTATTATTCAGTAGATACTCCCGGTGTATATACCGTTTCATTAACAGCCATCAGTTCTGAAGCATGTGAAGAGGTACATGATACTACTATTTCCATTGCAGAAAGTCCTGTTTCCGCATTCACTGTTGAGCCTGTTATCAACTCTAATTTGTGCAATGAATTTGATACCTGGCAACTAACCAGTTTAAGCACCGGTGCATTTTCTATTGAATGGTTGCTTGGTAATGATGGACAGGTTTTCAGCAATGATTCAGTTGTGATCAAACATTTTGAATTGCATGATGAATTGCAGATTATTCATGTTGCATACAACACAGGATGTACGGATACCTCTTTCAATACAATCATCCCATCTTTAAGTGGATGTTTAATAATTCCAAATGCAGTAGAACCGAATAGTATTATTCCCGGAAAAAGAATTTTCTTACCTGTTGGAATAAATATTAAAGAAGGAAGTTATGCTCTTGAAGTTTATTCTAAATGGGGAGAGTTGCTTTGGTGGACGGATCAGTTAGATGATAGAGGCCGTCCAGTTGTTCCTTTTTTAGGGAAGGATATGCATGATCATGATCTCGAACAGGGATCATATATATGGAGAGCAAAAGCTACTTTTTTAAATAATATTGATTGGGAAGGAATGTCG
>JBDTVD010000081.1:0-12124 GCA_040007375.1 Bacteroidota bacterium
AAATGTAATACTCTTCAGAATAATTTTTCTATGTGCTGGAAGCACACCTGGAATACCTGTCACAAAAATTCGTGTGTATACTTAATATAAAAATCAGTCACGCGCTGGAAGCACGCGCCAGAGTTGGATAAAAAAAATATAAAACAAAAGAATAATATTACATCTGTTCATATGTTGGTATAATAAATATTCCACTACATATCGTTATGCAATATATCAGGCAGAACAAGAAATATATCAAGGAACTTTAATTCTATTCTGCCGGATTTTGTGTTTGTGTAAAATTCTGTATATCCTGATTTCCTATTCCCTTTGGATTTTCACCATATTCATTCAGTCCTGGCTGTCCATCCTCAAACAACAACCACAAAAAATAAAAAGGAATTATCTGCCACCAGCCGCTTTTACCAAGATCATGACATCTTTTGGCACCTTGCGCCCAGAGAAACCAAACCAGTGGTATAAGAATAACAAAACCTATCAGTTCTGGTCCAGCACCATGATCAGGATCCCCCAGGCCTGCAAACACAAAAATAATTGCATACGCAATAAAATAAATGATCAGTGAAACTCCGTATTCCGTTCTTCTGATTCGTCCATCAAATGAGAAAGTGTCTTTAAACATAGTTTTTGGGTTTTTGATTGGTAGCAGTAATTATTTTGATTGACATATAAGTTGTGTATTGAAGGGAAGCTAATTTCAATAGGCTTCCTTATAACAGGATCAGCAATTACTCTACTGAGCAAGTCAATCCGGTGGCAACGCGGCCTTGATGTTTACAAATATAAAATATTTTCTACCCGGAGACGCAAAAGGCCGTTTATATGAGGAGACGGTCTTAATTTATAGGCTTTCGAAAATTAATAAGCCATCGTAGGGATTACTTTTTGTCCTTCCCTTTTATCGTATTCAATATTTCTTTCCTGTTGGCTTTGTACTCTTCCCATTTGAAGTTTATTAAAAAATCTTTTGCAGCCTTCACTCCGCGCACAAACAATCGAATTTTTTCATCATCGGTTAAATTAAAATTAAGCCAGTTGAAATTCTCCGTGTTAATTTTTCCGATGCTGTTGTTGTATAAACGATGCTTCAGTAAAAAATCTTTATCGTAATAATATCTAACCGTATTAAACATGCTCCATATATATTCACCGAACGATTTAAATTGTTGTTCCGTTTGATCAAACTGTACCTTATGTTTTAATTCATCTGATAAATCATCAAGGCGGATTCCGAATGTAGGCAGTCGTGCTATTTTTTGATTGGGATTATGAAATATATTTATCGGAAAGTTGGAAATCATTCCTCCATCTATGAAACGTGCATAGGTTGGTATATCAGGAGAGTTGCAATTCTGAAATTCCTTCCATGCATCCTGCACTTTTTTACTTTGTGAAGGGATAGTTACCTGGTAAGCTTCAAAAAAAACAGGAATCGACATGGATGCTCTTACAAAATGGGCAGGACAAACTGCATTCACATCATCCCAATACAAACCGGCCATATCAGGAAATTCAATTTTGTTTTGAATGGTGATATCAGAGGTAACAATCGCCAGCTTTCGTGGAAGATCTTCCAGGTCGCGCGTATCATCATTACCGGACTTACGCAAATCCAGATTAAGATGCTTTGCAACATTTTTACCATCTTCCTCATCTGGTTTTATCAGCATCTTATTATATAAAGATGTCATGGTATCGGCTCCATACTTCTGCAAAATTGAATTGATCCAATCATAAAATGTTTTCCCGGGATTGATACCATAACCACTACTGTAAAATTTATTATTCAATGTTTTGAGAACGATAAACAATGCAATAATAATAGTCCATACCAAAATGGTAAGACCGGCAAGCACGAATTTCAGTGTAAATGTTTTTTCATCCTGGAGATTACACAGGCTTAATATCAGTACTCCAATCAATGGAATAAAAATGCCCGCACCAAAAAGCAATGTCAGTTTCTTCTTTATATCTGCTATATAATTTGTTCTTGTAAATATATTTTTGATCAGCACTTTTACTAATCTGGTGCCATCTACAAAATCAAAAAAATCCTTTTGGCAGAGTTCTTCCAGAATTTTTTCTGATTTTTTTTCTTCCGGTCTTCCAAGTGCTGCCAGTAACATGGTGTTAATAGCTCCTGCGCTGGTTCCTGCAAGACTGTAAAAGCGAATTCCCATTTCTTCCAGCAACCATGTATAACCAATCAAACCAACACCTAGTACACCACCACCTTCCTGAACAAGATTTACAAACTGCAGCTCCTGGGTTTTTTTTTCATCATCAGCCTTTATATATATATCCGACACCAGCAACTGATTGTGTGCACTGAAGTGCGTCCGTAAATCACTTAATGCTTTTACCACTTCCGGATGATTGGTAAATTGTTGCAGCGAAATGCTATTATTTTCCATGATAATTGAATTATGATTTGGATGTTTCCGGTTGGTTAAAAACTGTGTACAATCGCATCACTACAGGTATAAGGGCAATCACTGCTGTGAGATAAGGAATGATTACATCATTAAATCGCTGCTGATCGGAATACAATACAAAAAATAAAAGTCCCGTTACAAGAAGCAACACAGGGTTTTTATACCGCTTCCATGAATTGCCTGATTTAATACTCATCTCCAGCTTGGCAACTTCCAATGGACCTATTGAAGTAAGCACAAAATTGCGGAAGCTCTTATTAAATAATCTCAACTGTCCATGTTCATATTTAAAAACACCTTTATTAATCAAAATAAATATGGCGTGTTTATTAATGGTATTTACTAATCCATCCTGTGCAAGGTCATACACTAAAAGTTTTTCTTCCATCGTAAGACTGCTCCACAGGATAAAATAATATTGCTCAACAGTGCTTTGAATTTTGAGAACAATATCACTTAACAATTGTTCATGATCCATGTGTGGATTCAGATCTTCAAAATATCTGCTTAAGTCAGGTTTTAGTTTTGCAAGCACTTTGGTATGGCGACATTCACTATCAATAACAGCTCGCCATCCGCTGTATTCATAACGTTCTGCACCTACTTCATCATTCATAGAAAGTGGAATATATATGTTGGTGAAATGCCCGAGCAATGTATTCCATCTCACAAAATCCTGGCTTAACTGCTGCAGGTTGGTGGCATTATATATAACAGGATCATTAATCTGTTCTTCTATATGATATAAAAAAGTCTGGTTATCAAGACTGGAAACAATTACAATCTTTTTATGTGATAATCCCATAAGCTGTTCCAGGAAATTCAGTTTAATCCTGTTGGTGAAATGATCCATATGATTGTACTCAAAGTGATTGATGATGACAATTGCATAACGTGGATCCAATGCTCTTGTCACTTCAGAAGCCCACTTGCGCGCTTCGTCCTCACCTGGTGTGGGAGAATCCGGTATCAGAAACAAATCTACAATTACACCATCTTTCCAGGGTTCATTTTTATCCAGATCAGCTGCTGACCAATCCACTTTATCTTTTAAATGAACACCAAGATTTTTAATCTTATATTTCTTCTTATATAATTCATTTGTTATATATGCCGTTTTCCCGCTGCCAGGCAAACCGGTAACAAAAAGCAATTTAGAGAGATCTTCATTATGCAGAATATTACGATGCAGCTTTTCATAATTTAAAAATTCAGGAAGCTTTGCACCAAACAATGTCTTTACAAAATAATGAATGAGTGAATAAAATCCGATCCATAAAATAATTAATACAGCCCACCATAATTTTCCCTTACCATTGGA
Organism: Bacteroidota bacterium; assembly: GCA_040007375.1. Classification (GTDB taxonomy): domain Bacteria; phylum Bacteroidota; class Bacteroidia; order AKYH767-A; family OLB10; genus JANOXC01. The sequence goes on from JBDTVD010000081.1 coordinate 3,760, forward strand.
AGGTGATGGAAGCGGATAACTTAATATATCATCACTGCTTAAATAAAATACACTCACCGGTTTCTCAAAATCTCCTTCATGTAAAATAGGATAGTCAGGAATGAAAAGTAATTTGCAGGATGTTTCACCAGGTGAATTAAAAAAAATCTTTTTATCAAGACGTCTTTCCCATTTCATCCTGTTCATTTTTCGATTAGCATCTTTATGAATGAACTCCATAAAATCAAGATTCATCCACGATTCCCAATAATTTTTATCTACAGGAGTAATAAAAGATTTTAAATTTTCATCACAGATAAGATCAGAAGCATTCTGTTTACGCTTATGTAAAAACCAGAAAACATCTTTTGTTTTACCATTTGGTGTCCATTTAATTTTTAATGAATGATCAGGCTGTCCATTCAATTCTTTATTTCTTCCCTTTAGTTTTGTCAGGCAGATGGCATCAACATAAAAGTGTGCAGTGTTCTTCACATACACACTATCCTTTTCAATATTCGAAAAAACTTTTTCCGGATCTATTCCACTTTTTAACTGCTCATCTATTTTAGATGCAACAGACAGCAAACGATTTTTTACATTTAACTCCTGCTGATACTCAAAACAATAATGATAAAATGCAGCAATAGGCAAGGCACTTGTTATTAATAAACGTGTTAGAATCACCATCGTAAAAGAACCGGTAAATTTATTTTGCTGATACTTTGGTTTATCCTGCTTCATCCTGCTTAAAACAGAATAAGTAAATCCGATTGCCATAACAAGACAATAAAAACTGAGAAGTTCCTTTATTTCATATTCAGGATTATTTAATACTACCAGATACCTGATTGCAATAAGCAAGGTTAAAATTGTTAACCATATAACTGAAGTAGTCCATTTTACCTTTAAGGATACTTTCAGTTCCGTATACTCATAGAATAAAATAAATGCAGTAAAGGAAATTATAGTAAACAGTACAGCAGGTGTTATATAATCCTTTTCTGTGCTGTAGCAGAAATAACTGATTCCGTTTACCAGAATCACCAATGCAATTAAACTCTTCATCAATTTACCTGATGAAAAAGAAAAATAAGTATCGTACCGGAAAGAACTGTTTCTATTATGAATCTGAATGGTATTTGCATAATAAGTACTCAGCAATATTCCATTGGCAAGCACAAATAAATAATCAAACAGTTTTGTATTCAGCATAAAAGCAACAAGTATGAGAAACTGAATAAGATTCACTCTGCTGATGAACTGGTATTTATATATCTGGGTTGTGCGTGGAAAGAGCCATGCGAGATTAAAAGAATAATTTCTAAGTTGCGTATTTTTCCGTTGATGAGTATAAAGAATTACGATCAGCTCAAAGCACAATACAACAATTAATATTGCCAGCAATAACCATGTCTTTACAAAAATCTGTTCATCCCTTGCATCTGCATAACTGTAATCAGAAATAATTGCAACAAAAAATGGTGTGTTTAATATGGGTGCAATATGTACATGCACTGATTTATTATCCACTTTGGTATCGATGGAATGAATAGTACTTGTTGACAAGGTTGCCTGAAGTAAACCTTCTGCATTATCATAATACAATATGTTATCATTGAGATTACGGCTTGTATCAGAATGAAGCAACATGCGTCCTTCATTATCCACAATTGCAAATTGAAATCCCTGTGGAATAATTAAATGCTCGAGACTGCTTAACCGGAATGATGTTGCTGCAACTTTTGCTGTGCTTTTAGAATCATTAACAGGAATTGACATCACCATATTATAGCGATCTGCCTCCCAACTGAAAACAGGTTCAAATGCATATCTTATAGTATCCGACTTCCCGGAATAAAAAGTATAAAGTTTTCCATTCACTGCATCCTTAAAATAATTCCGCTCTGCATACTTACCATACAGAATCTGGTTGCTGCTATTTGATATCTGTGCAACTTCCTTTCCTTTATCATTCAGCCAGAATACTTTTAGAAACGACTCCGACTTCATCAAATGTTGAGTAGAAGAATCTATCCTTAACAGATTGGCACAAGTATCTTTAATTGTATAACCACTGATAAAAGCATTCTGCTTTGTGCTGAAACGACTTTTTAAATACTGTTTATTAACCTGTAATAACAGAGTGAGGCTGCTGTCAATTTCATTCCTTAGTTTTTCAGCATAAAGTTTTGCTAATTTTATTCCCGGATCTTTTTGTTCTGTTGCTGTTCCCTTTGAATTTTTAAATGCACCACAATCCTGGTTTTGTGAAAAGAACATAAACGTACTCACTGAAACTATAAGCATGCAGGAAAATCCTGTTCTTACAAGATCACCGATTTTTATCTGTTCATTTTTCCCCAGCACCAGAAATTTAAGCAGCGGAATTGATAAAATAAATAATACCAGCACGAACACCAATAGAATTAACACATGACTGTCGAGCATTGTGCACTCGGAGTTGTATTCCTGCAGAGGTAAAATTCCTGCTATCACCCATTCCTCATTCAGTGGATAGTTGGTGACCTGCATAAACATTTTTGCTTTTGTTCCATTACAGATCACATCAGCAATTCCGGGTTGCAGTAATCCATTATTTATATGAAAGAGAGAATCTGTTTTTCCATGCAGTCGTATTCCAAGTGGTTTGGTTTCATAAAGTAAACGGCCATCGCTTTTATTAAAGACGATAAAATCAGTAAACAATCCCTGGCGCAGAAGAGGAGCAAAAAAATATTTATATTGAATCTGTGCTTCAAAACAACTGTCAGGATTTTCTTTGTTTTTAATTGCAGCAGAACGTAAAATAATTCCGTTATTACCAGCATTACCCTTGCTAAAACGTAAGCTTGAATCGGCCTCCACGTTTTGCCTTGTTATTATTAACCATTCCCTGTTTCGTAACTTTATTGCATTGAGAAAATCATAAGAAGAGTTGCTTCCCGGGCATGAATCACGAATCAGTATTGCCGGATCTTCCTCATATATATTTTTATAATTATTAAGAAGAGCCTGGTAATTATCAAGACGAAAATTTATTTTTTCAATTGTATGCCCGAGAAATTCATAACGTAGTTTTTCTACTCTCTCCCTGTTGGAAGGAATGTATATAAAGAAATAATATAAAAGCAATCCTCCCAGAACAATTACCGTTAGTAATGTTTCTGTTTGAGGAGCGAGGTTTTTAAATTTTGATTTCACCAGTTATTGCTAAGCCATTGTTCTACGAAACGCTTTCCGTTTTCAAACATTACACCTCTGATGAGCTTATTCATTTTACCCATATCCACATCACCGTTAATCCTTGGTAATAATTCCGGTCCGCCGTTTTCCTTTATATATATTTCTTCTGATTTTACCATCCATCTTTTCAATGAAGATTCCAGATCGCCAAAAAATTGTACTGATCTGCAGTTTTTAACAGGATTAATCAGCCCATCGAAATCACTTCCGATACATACCTGCTGCCAGGGATCATTAATTCCATTCAGCTTACCTGTTGAAACAATGTGCAGCATATTCAGACAAAGCATAATTGTGTGTTTCTTTTCCTTTGTTGGTGCAAGTGATTCCTCGCGCATCATTTCCGGAAGAAAAGTTTCTGTTTCTTTTGCTGCAAGCTGCTGATACTTTACAGGGAAGAAATAACGAAATTCTTCTCTTGATAAAAATTCTTCCTTCTCTCCTTTCTCCAGAATATTCTGTACACCAAGAATTCTGATATCCAGACTCACACCAATCAATCCTTTGCTTTTTAATACTTCAATAATATCTTCATCCATTAAATTTATCGACCATGGATTATAATCCAATCCACCTGCAACTACATCCCCTGTGCGACCGGCATCTTTGCGTGCAGTTGAAAACTTAACCACTGTTGTTGCATTGTCAATATTTTTTTCACGGAAGAAAGAAGCATCATCCAATGCATTGATCCATTCATTTACAGAGTAACCGGTAACACCCATGTGGGAAGCTAAAACCGGAATAGGTTTAATGGGATTATCATACCCTTTTTCTTTTCTGTATGCATATAAATCCAGTCGTGATTTTAATGCCATGTGTTTTATATCAATCAATACAGGTCTTTCATTATCACCTTCATCTTTTATGGTATACGCTGCATCAATTACATCTTTTCCCTGCTGTGAAATTCCAAACCCTTGTGGAAATGCATCATTATGTTTCAGCATTTTAAAACCATATGCATGATTGGCAAGAAACTGATCAGGAATATGAGTGAGATGTGTAAGCGTTATATATAAAATATCAAGATCCTGTGCCCACAGTGATTTGATGAACCGCTGAAAACTTTCTGTTGCAGTGAGAGGAGCTTTACCATTAAAATCAGCTACCAGTGCATCAGGAGCAAAACCAACTTCAAGAGGCATCTGATCACGTTCACCCTGTTTACCGGTTTTAAATCTGCACAATGCATGACCACCTTCCATACTCAAAGCAAGAACAGGTATACCATTATCAGGAACATTTTTATGTTTTTTACGATTTAGAATTTCCACCTTTCCGGCTTTCATCAGCACTATATATAATTCCAGTTCGCGTAAAAACTGGCGGTAATAACTTACTTCACCTTCACGACAGGCTTCCAGGTGTTTTACATCCATCGGATTTACCAGGAAGCGGCTGTTTAATATCTGCGAAAAAAATCCTTCACTGGCAGCAAATGCAAATTCAACAGGCGCAATGGCGGCAACACCCAGTCGTACTTCTCCCTGCTGCATCTGGCTGTAAGAAGTCTGGCTATCCAGAAAATGCAGGAACTCCTCATCAACAATATCCGTTAAAATATTTTTAGGATCGTAAGGTTGTGTTAAATCATCAGCAATTCTTTTTGTTGGAAATACTTCTTCGTACTTCTGAATAAAATTTTTAAAGATGGGGTGTATGTGACAATCGAAATAACTCATAGTGGTTCAGTTTTAATATGGTTTAAAATAGGATTCTAAAATTGGTAACATAGCTGCACCTGTAACAACTTTTGCTGATTCAGTTGCAGATCGAACTGCAGCATTATTTCTTACAAGAACTTTTAATGCTTCTGCAGCATACTTACTCATTGGTGCAGCATTAGAAAAACTTTCACCTGCCGCAGCTGCATTTGCATTACCTGCATTGTTCCATACAGCATGTGCCATTTCACGTTCCCCTAAATCACGTATTGGAATTAATCCTTTACCTGTATATGCATGTGTAAGTTTTTCTTTTTTGGGTAATTTTGCTTTCAACAATTTATCTAAATCCAAAACACCTGCACCAAATTTAGTTGTATCAAGGGTGGTATCTTTTCTTGCACTATCTTTTAAACACTGACGGAATGCTTCCACAATCTGCCATTTGAATTCATATTCCTTTGATAAATTATCAAGGTTTGTTGCTTTCCACAACATCGCTGCCGATGCAATATGTGGTGTTGCATAACTGGTACCACTGCCATAACTCATTATATAATTTCCATCATCATCCCAACCAGGAACATAACAATCTTCTCCTGGTGCAGAAATATCCACCGCTTCACCTCTGCATGATCCATCCCATTCCTTATCATCTGGATTCATTGCAGCAACAGCAATAGTTCCCGGATAACACGCTGGCGCAATTACAAAACGTACCTGGTTTCCTGCAGCACATACCCATATCACTCCCTGTTCATATGCTTCACGCGCAACAACATCAAACATATCACGTGGAATACTTCCCATACACATAAACATTACATCAGCATTATTTCTGACTGCATGACTTGCTGCATCCACCATTTCTTTTCCTCTCTGAATTAATATAACAGATTTTGATACACGATAAGGAATTAATGCAGCAAGAGGAACAGAACTGTTATCCGTTAATATGCCCTGATTTCCGTCGAGCTGTATTCCAATATCTTTTACTCCCAGTGTTAAACTTGCAGTGCGTGTACCATGTCCGGGCTGACGTAAAATACCACCATCCAGTTCATCCATTGCATCTGCATCATCTGAAATAAAATCAAGATCCTGTGCGAGATCGTAGCTCTTATATATTTTAGGATGCGATGAATAACCGGTATCCAGCTGAACAAATTTTAATTTTTTCAAATTTTCAATTACATTATTCTGATACGATGGAATTCCTCCTGGTTTTAAAGGATGATTTATTGCAAGCCAGTTCCACTGACGGATAAAATCTTTATTAATTTTTGATGCAGCAGAAACCCATTTTGAATCTTTCCAGTTATCAATAAATTTTTCTTCTGATGATTTCTTCTTTCCAAACAGACCTTCTGCTGCTCTTTCTGATGCATCAATACCAAACGTTTTTTTCTGTGCTGCTTCAATTCCTGCATCTGTTGCCAATGGAATATCAGGAGTGCAACTTGCAACATGCGGAAGTGATTCTATTTCTCTTGCAAGTGTCCAGGGTTCAACATCGCTTTTTACTGTTAAATAATATAAGCGTGAACTGATGTCGTTTGTTGATGATGGAAATAATCTTTCACTTTTAACAATTCCACTTACGAGTTCTTTATTTTTTGAAATCCAATCTTTCTGATATCGTTTATCATCTGACAGCAGCACCTCAAAATATTGTATTGTTTTACTTTCTGCTTTTGATGATGTAGTTACAGGATCCATAATAGTTGTTTTTTGATTTTCTGTTTTGCTGCCTTTGATAATATCTTCATGCAGTTTGATAAGTTGTTTGCGCACTTTATCCATTTCCGGAGCGAGTGGAATATTCTGTACGGCCTGTGCAAGACGACTTACCCGAATACCTTCATTACCGATCCAGTCGATCAGATCATCACCATCATTCTGGCCTGCAACACTGCCATCCTTACGCAACCAGTTTCCCTGGTCATCCGTACGAGGCACTCCACTGTGATGCAATGCAACCAGTTCACCTGTGCCCAAACCGATCACCATACTTCCTGATGATCCTGGCAATGTATCTGACTCATACACTAAAGTATTTTCTGCAAGTGTGAGCATGCGTATATCTTTCAGCACCACTTTTTTTAATTGTCCCTGCGGATGTTGAATCACCACACAGTTTTCACCTTCAATAATTTTTCCTAATCCTTTATCAAGTTTAGTAAACCCAAAATCAGAAAGTGAATTACCATCTGTATTTTTTTCTTCCACAGCAACAATTGTAAAATCCAATCCACTGAAAGGATCGTCTGCAATTTTTTTATATTCAGATGTCATGAAAAACTGTTGTGGCAAAATGCGAAAGACAGAAGTTTTTTTCACCTGGTTATTATCATCCAATTCATAATTAAATTCTGCAATTGCACCGGTTGCTGTATCCACATCAGGAAGTACATGATGGTTGGTGATGAGCAGATTATTACCAATGAGAAAACCTGTTCCGTAACCTTCTGTAATTCCATTTGAGATCAAAGAAATACGACATACTGTTCTGCATAAACGTTCCAGCTTTTGCAATACCACTGTATCCTGGAAATTATTAATTCCGTTAATACGTTCCAATGCTTTTTCCACTGGCATGGCTTCACGTGAGATGCGTAATTTAAGCCGTTCACGATCGTTGGTGATATCGGAAAGATTTAATTCGCCACGACGGTTTTTATCAATGCCAACAATAACGTGATTGATGTTACGCAGATTGTCTTTGTAATTACTGGCTGCTGCATCGCCAATGGCAAAACGGGTTTGAGGAGTTAGTTTCATATTTTAAAAAATTATTATTCACACTAAACATTACATTAATATAAAATGAATCACCTTGTACTTTTTTCAATATATAAAATAATTATCCCTGAAGAATTTCACAATCATATTATATATAAAAAACAAACACTAATCATAAAGACCGGAATCCAACAGGCAGATCCCCACAAATCCTTTAAATACGACCACATAAAAATGAATCAGATGATTCTTATCAGGGCAAATTAAATAAATAAGAAATCATGCATAAAGAGTAAAAGTATTCAGAAAACTAAACGCTTCATTTATTTTAACCGGAAATAAGAGTACTTCCCTCTGAATCGAACTTTTTTCCATTTAGAAAAAAGGTGAAAATCCGGTATTCATTCAGGGAAAGTACTTATTAAAAAATAGGGAAAGTACCTATGGATAATTTCAAAGCATCCTGATTATTAAAATCAAGTATTACATTTACTTAATTCGATTCCATATATGCAACCAAGCATAGACACTTATTTTGTAAATTTAAAATACAATGAGAACCCTTCTGACATTTCTATTATTTACACACTTACAATCGAGCATTACACCACTGGAAGTAATGACGTTTGCAAACACTGTACAGGAAAACAAAAAACCCGGATGTGTTTCTATCTCTTATAAATTTAAATTATTTTCTTCTGAAAAAGTTCTTGAGAAAGGCGTTAATTGTT
>JBDTVD010000082.1:0-12073 GCA_040007375.1 Bacteroidota bacterium
GCAACATTACTTCCATTCCAGCTTTTTAAAGATCCCTGAGAAATTAATTCCGGAATACCTGCAACTCCTTTCTGCACAGCACCATTTTCAAAAGTGTACATGTTGTCATCGCAGGCATACTGATGATTCAGCGTATTGGAATAAACCAGGAATGCGCAGATAAAAACAAGAGCAGGAAACCATTTGTAAATCAACGGAACCTTTTCCTCATTTTTAATATCCCTGTTTTTTTTCATTTATAAAATATGCACTTAATTAAAAATACCACGTTGTGAAAGTGCTTTATGAAAACGTTTTGCATTCAGAAGATGATCAGCATAACTTTTTGCAAAGGCATGATATCCGCTGAAATCATCCTTTGCACAGAAATAATAATAATCATGTCGTGTATAATTAAGCACTGCATCAATAGAAGGAATTCCAGGAATGCAGATTGGTCCTGGTGGTAAACCAGTATGCATATAAGTATTATAAGGTGAGTCAACTTCTTTATGTTGATTGAGAACACGATGAATAGTAAAATCACCCAAAGCATAAATTAGTGTAGGATCAGCTTCCAACTTCCATCCCTGTTTAAACCTGTTTATATATACACCTGCAACAACAGGTTTTTCACTATCCTGGTGTGTTTCCTGTTCCACTATTGAAGCAATCACAGAAACTTCCTGTTGAGTGAGTTCTGTTTCTTTCAGCTTTTCAAGTCTTGCAGGTGTCCAGAAATTATGATACTCTTTATTCATCCTGTCGTAAAATTGTTTAGCAGAAGTATTCCAGTAAAATTCATAAGTATTGGGGATTAAAATACTGTTGCTGTTATATATATTCAGATTATTCTCTTTCAACAACGTATCATTTTTAAAAACACTAACAAGAGAAGATGAATCTGCTTCCAGTAATTTCGAAATCCTTCCGGCAAGCTGTTCAATTGTTCTTACATTATTAAAGGTAACTCTAACAGGAGATTGTTTTCCCGACCGAAGTAAAGAAACTAGATCCTTATTATTCATTCCATCGGTTAACAGATATCTTCCGGGTTTTACATGTTCAGGATATTCCATTCTGTCTGCAACCCAGGTGAAAGATTCTATATTATCTAAAATTCCGGTATGATTTAAAGTATCCATCACTGCATTAAAATCTGAACCTGTTGCAATAAATAAATAATATTTTTCATTACTGCTGATGTGTACATTGGGAGCAAGAACTCTGTTATATATATTCCATCCTGCTGCTGCGACTACCAGCAATATCACTAAACCTGCAATGGCAAGAATTCTTTTTACACTGCTTCTTTTCTCTTCCATTACTTTTTCTGAATCTGCTTCAACGCTACCGAAGCCTTTACATTTGTGGGATCAACTACCAATACTTTTTTCAAATAGATTACTGCATCATTACTTTTTCCATTAACCATATACCATGCAGCTTTATTAAGCAATGCAGCAGGATAATCAGGATTTAGTTCAAGTGCTTTATCAATTAGTGCCGAAGACTGCTGTACATTCTGCTCCACAGAAAGCGTAAGATAACCAAGGTTGCTGTATGCAGGAGCAAAACGGGGCTGCATTTTAATTATAGTATTAAAAAGTAGTATGGCTTCATTGTATTTACCATTCGCTGCAAGCATTTCTGCATACTCATTTGCAAAGGCAGGATCAAGAGGAACGAGTTCGTAACAGCGTTTGTAATATTTCTCTGCTGATTCTTTGTTACCCGTATTTTTAAATGCTTCTCCAATGCGGTAACAGGTCCAGCCATCTTCATTGGAATAAGATCTTTTAGTTAATGATGAATATATATCACCTGATTGATCTACTATTTTCATTAATGTAAAATAATCTTTCTTTAAAAAATAAACCTGAATGAGCTGACTGAAATTTCTGCTGATTTCTGCAGGCGTATTTTGTGGTAAATAGTTTAATGCAGAATCCAGCATGGCGGATCCCATTCCAAATTTTTCGAAATAATTTATATATGCCTGTGCTTTTGCACGATCCGGTGGATGAGGATTGTTAATGGCAACAATACCTGCAAACTCTTTGATCTTCTGAATAGTTGCATTCTTAACAGGAACACTGATTTTATGATCATGCACACTTACGTGCGGAATATCAATTGTACCATTAAACGGCATATGACAATTTACACAGTTATCATTGGAAAGAATGCGTACTTCCAATTTTTCTTTACATTCTGTTTTTCCTTTTCCATGACAGTTTCCGCAAGCCTGATTAAAATGGCTGGCAGGAGTTTCCAGTCTGCTGATGTGTGGATTATGACAGGTAACACAGGTGAGTGCATTACTGTATGGTTTGAGAACATTTCTTTTTGCCGGATCATTTGCAATTGCAGCAGTGGTTGACAGATAACACTTGCTCTGTTTTAATCTTTCTGCATGCGATGCCATGATATGTTCTTCATCATTACCTTTATATATAGGCATAAAAACATTCATCACATCTGACAGTTTCATTCCGGGACGAAAATCGTAAAATGATTTACCTTCATTTAAAACTGCATTACCTTGTATATGACATCTCTGACAAACATCAATCTGAAGTTCTACAGGAAGCTTGGCAGGATTTACTATTGAATAATCTATATGCTGAGCAATATCAATGAGCTTTCCACTTTTCTTCTCAGTAACATGACGACTTCCCGGACCATGACATCTTTCGCAATCAATACCTGTTGGAACAGAAATATATTTATTCTCTGAACCCATTTCCAGTTTCGGATAACCGTTATGACAGCTCAGACATTCCAGTCCTAGCTTCCGTTCGAAACGGGTATTGTTTCCATTTTCAAAACCTGGTGGTAAATCCCATTTTCCCTGTTGTGTATAATAGGTCATGGGTGCCTGCTGAAGATAACCGTTTACACTATATATATGTGAATTGGTATGCTGGCCCGATCCAATAATATAAGAAATATTTTCTCTTCTTTTATATATAGTATCCTTTCCTGATAATCTGAATTCAAGAAAAAACAAACTATCATTCTGCCAATAAGGTGTGTAATTAAAATTGCGGAACTTATCATGCACCACCGGATGCCCTTCAAATTTTGCAGATGTTTTTTTTTGAGATGCATGATCAATTGACAAACCCATGCCTGTTCTTACATAAGTATTATAAATATCCTGGTGACATCCTTTACAGGTTTCCATTCCAACATACGTTGTAGTGGAATCAAGACTTGCATACTGTTCTTTCTCAGCAATTACTTTTTTTTCAGTGCAATACAATTGAAAAAATAAAGCAACGATGGTAATAAATACAATTGCAAAACGGATGAACCTGATTGTCATATCACAGGTTTGGGCCTTAAGAGCTGCATCATATTAACATCACGCCATTTTCCATCAGAAATAATCCAGTCACGTAAAACACCACAATGTTTAAAACCACTTTTTTCAAAAAGATGCAGACTCACATCATTACTGCTATCAATATGACAATACAGCTGATGAATGTTCAGTACTTCAAAAGAATATCTGCATAACAACATCAGTGCTTCCGAAGCATATCCTTTATTCCGTTCCATTTTATCACCAACAAGAATTCCTACTCCTGCTCTTCTCTGCTGCGGTTCAAAATCAAAAAGATCCACATAACCAATTGTCTGACCACGATGCGCTTCTTTAATCAGTTCAATTGCCAGTCGTAATTGTCGTGCAGTGTAAATATCCTGAACAGCATTTTTATAAAACTGCTCCAGTGTATATCTTGAATACGGAACCAATGTTCCACTCACAGGCCAGATGTCAGTATCATTTTCATAAATCATCATAAGATCCACATCTTGTGGTTCCATAGCTCTCAGAATTACCGAATTCCCACGTATCATATTATAAGTTCTCCTTTAAATACACAAACAGCAGGACCAATAAGCCAGATGTTGGTAAACACATTGTTATTATTAATAAACTTCACTTCTAAATCTCCACCTCTTGTTTTTATTCTTGAGGAAGTTCCTTTAATTCTGCCTGATGATGCTGCAGCAATTACAGAAGCTGTTACACCGGTTCCACAGGAAAGAGTTTCCTCTTCAACACCTCTTTCATACGTTCTTACATAAATACCATGTTCCATCATCTCCACCAGGTTCACATTAATTCCTTCTGATTTAAAATCATCATTATATCTGATTGCTCTGCCTTCTTTAATTATGTCAGCATGTTCAATGTCATTTGCAAATTTCACAAAATGTGGTGAACCTGTATTTAATATAAGACCATCTTCATATTTTTCAAGCTTACTTACATCATTCATGTGCAATGAAACAATTGAATCTTTTTTACTAAGAACTTCTGCCTGATGAATTCCATCAATTGCTTCGAAAGTAGTTTTTTCATTAATATATCCTTTCGATAAAGCAAAATGCACCAGACACCTTCCGCCATTTCCACACATGGAACTTTCGTTTCCATCAGCATTAAAATAAACCATTTTAAAATCTGAAGTCTCAGAGGGCCTTATAAACATAACACCATCTGCACCAACACCAAATCTTCTGTCGCAGATTTCACGTATCTGGTCAGGAGTGAAGTTGGCAACAATCTTCATCTGATCAAAAATTACAAAGTCATTTCCTGTTCCCTGATATTTGCTGAAGGCTGTTGTCATATATAATTTAAAGTGTAAAAATAAATAAATACAACGATGTTACTTTGTCAGTTCCCGAGATGTCAAAATGAAATGATTTTTTATCAGAAAATATAAAGATTGACAAGATGACTTTCAGTGGGTTAACATTGGGTTAAATTCAGGAATGGTTTATACTTCAGCTCTAATTTTGACGTATTAACTTCGATTTTAAAACTATAAATTGAAAGGAATTAAAAATAAGAAATAAATATGAATCAATTAAAGAAAAACCTCGGCGTATTATTATTTGCCCTCACAGGCAGCATTGGTGGGGCAGCAATTTATGATCATGTATTTACATCGGATGCAAAAACTCCGATCTCTGTTCGTCAACCTGTTAAGCTTACGAATTATGCAACAGGAGCAATGCCACTTGATTTCACAGCGGCTGCAGAGAACACCGTAAAAACAGTGGTTCATGTTACCACCACTTATGAAAATAAAGGTAACGCTAATGGAAATCTTTTTATGGATCCTTTCGGCGGATTATTTTTCGGTCAGCCGAATCAGCGTCAGGCACCAAAACAACAGGCTTCCGGATCAGGTGTTATTATTTCTGAAGATGGATATATTGTAACAAATAATCATGTTGTTGAAGATGCATCAGAAGTTGAAGTAACAATGGATGATAAACGTACTTATACTGCAAAGGTGATTGGTGCTGATCCATCAACTGATCTGGCACTTTTGAAAATTGAAGAGAAAGGACTTCCCTTTGCAACATATGGAAATTCTGACCAGGTAAAAGTGGGAGAATGGGTGCTTGCAGTCGGTAATCCATTCAATCTCACTTCAACAGTAACGGCAGGTATTGTAAGTGCAAAGGCAAGGAACATACATATTCTGGAAGATCAGAACCTGCCTCCTATTGAATCGTTTATACAAACGGATGCAGCAGTAAATCCGGGTAACAGTGGTGGTGCATTGGTAAATACTTCCGGTGATCTTGTAGGAATTAATGCAGCAATTGCTTCCAGTACGGGTTCCTATTCAGGTTATTCATTTGCCATTCCGGTAAATATTGTAAAGAAAGTTGTTGATGATCTATTGGAATATGGTGCTGTTCAACGTGGATTTATTGGTGTGAGTATCCGTGATATTGATGCCACTTTTGCAAAAGAAAAAGATATTAAGCAGCTTGATGGAGTTTATGTAAACGGTCTTACGGAATCAGGTGCAGCATCTTCTGCAGGATTAAAACAGGGAGATATCATCACCAAAATAAATGGTACAACTGTTAAATCATCTCCTGAATTACAGGAACTCGTAGGTCGTTATCGTCCCGGAGATAAAATAGCAGTAACAGTTTTGAGAGGAAATGATGAAAAGAATTTTACCGTCACCTTACGCAATAAAGAGGGAAATACTGACGTAACTAAGAATGAAGCAGACGTTGTTAATTCACTTGGTGCAGAGCTTACTCAGGCAACAAGTCAGGAAAAATCAAAATTGGGAATTGACGGAGGTGTGAAGATCAAAGAGTTGAATACAGGAAAACTCCGTAATGCAGGATTGAAAGAAGGCTTCATCATCACAAGTATTGATAATAAAAAAGTAGGATCAGTAGACGATGTTACTTCCTATCTGCAGAATAAAAAAGGCGGTGTACTGATTGAAGGGGTTTATCCCAACGGAATGCGCGCCTATTACGGATTTGGAATGTAAAAAATAATGTAGTGTTTTTATAGGTTGGTTGGTTGAGGGGATGCGAAAGTGTCCCCTTTTTCTTTTTCTGACATTGCCCAAAAGATTTTTCAAGTTGCTTTAAATACAGGCTTGTGCCAAAGATTTTCAGAATGTGGAAAAATACACTGAAAAAAATAATGTGTCGTTTTTTTGAATTGCTAACATCATTCGTTTAAATTTGTGTGACCCGAATAAAAGAACAACAAAATTTTTTCAGTTTTTCAAGTGCAATTTATATATATAAAAGATAACGTATGCGCCAGCTGAAAATTACCAAAAGCATTACCAACAGGGAGAATGCTTCTCTGGAAAAGTATCTCTCTGAAATTGGAAGGCTGGATATGATAACAGCTGAAGAAGAAGCACGTCTGGCGCGTTTGATCCGCGAAGGTGACCAGAATGCATTGGACCGGCTTACAAAAGCCAATCTTCGTTTCGTTGTTTCTGTTGCAAAACAATATCAAAACCAGGGATTAAGTCTTCCTGATCTTATTAATGAAGGAAATCTTGGATTGATAAAAGCTGCACAACGTTTTGATGAAACACGTGGATTTAAATTTATTTCTTATGCTGTATGGTGGATTCGTCAAAGCATACTTCAGGCAATTGCAGAGCAATCAAGAATTGTTCGTCTTCCATTAAACCAGGTTGGATCACTCAGCAGAATCAATAAGGCATTCAGTAAACTGGAACAGGAATTTGAGAGAGAACCTTCACAGGAAGAAATTGCTGCAATTGTTGAATTACCAATAGAAAAGATTGCTGATGCCATGCGTGTTTCCGGCAAACATGTAAGTATGGATGCTCCTTTTGTTCAGGGAGAAGAAAATACTCTTTATGATGTAATTGAAAATTCAGAATCACCACGTGCTGATGTTCACCTGATGAATGAATCTCTTAAAAAAGAAATTGAACGTTCATTAAGTACACTGACCGATCGCGAACGGGAAGTGGTGAAATTGTTTTTTGGAATCGGACCATCAGGAAATGCTTTTACACTTGAGGAAATCGGCGAGAAGTTTGATCTCACACGTGAACGTGTACGCCAGATAAAGGAAAAAGCGATCAGGAGATTACGTCATAAACAACGGAGCAAATTACTAAAGGCTTATTTAGGTCAGTAAATTATCTGAAAACTTCCATTTTTTAAATATCGCACTATTGATCAGATCAATAGTGTGGCACTTATTTCCCGTTTACGTCTTGTGTTTTTTTCATTTAGAACAGTGATGGCATATTATTTTAATACCATCAGGTATGCCAGCAATTATATCCATAAATCATCGTTTAAAATTTAGCAGGGATAAAACTTAGTCTCTGTTAACATTTTAATATTCATTAAAAGAATATATATATGAAAAAGAGCAAACTTCAGAATTATCATCCTGAGAAAAGGATAAAAGTGCAACTGGATGAAAAAACTATAATTTTTATAAACAGACTGGCATCACTTGACGAGTGGATTAAGAAGTATCCAAAAGCACGGGTGTTGAGTACAGAAATTATGTAGTCCTGCTTATCCCGTTATGTAATATATAAAACCACGTATGAGAATCAAACTGCTGATAGTATCAATATGCTTCCTGTTACCGACACTAGGTATTGCTCAAAACACAGGAATCGGAATACGATTGGGAGGACTTAATAGTGGACTTACCATCAAGCACTCCGGAAATGGTACTAATGCCATTGAGGGAATATTCAGCTTTGGGTACAGGAATTTCACGGTTACGGGTTTATATGAAAAATATGTTCCGATAAAAAGCACTCCTGGTCTTAACTGGTTTGTCGGTGGTGGAGCACACATTGGCTTTTACAGATATGGCGACAGGTATTATATATATAAGAGACATGGCAATGTTGTGTATGTTGATGAAACACATACTTCAAGGACTGTAGGTGGTCTTGACGGAATACTAGGTCTTAACTACAAGTTTAAAGATGCACCATTTGATATTTCACTTGATATTAAACCATTCGTCGATTTCTTTGAATTTCCTACAGGATATTTTGATGGTGGATTAAGTTTCCGATTTTTATTCTGAAGAACTTTCTTTTTGAGGTGGTTCTGAGTGGTGTTCTTTATAGTTTAATTTCTGCAGTCTTCTTATTTATTAGATTAACTATTCCCATCACTGATTTTGTTCAGGTATGGAAATTGAATCCAGTTTATGTGAGTTAAATTTATATCATTATTAAGATTGCAATTTCCCACTTATGCCGATCCGTATGATAGAAGAAACTGAAATCAATAAAGCAGATTACAAGAGTTGTCTCAATTACATTGAAAAATATTGGGCAAAAATAACCTGTTATCATCCCAACGATCATTTCCGTCACCTGGGACTTCCCAATAAATTTATTTCCCCAAATGCAGATATATATAAGAACGATCAGTTTTACTGGGATAGCTATTTCACCATTTTAGGATTGGTTAAGTGCGGAAGAACAGAACTTGCAAAAGGCATGGTTGAAAATTTTATCTACCTGTTTAAAAGGTTCAATATAATGCCTATGAGGAATCGCTTTTATAACCTTGGAGGATCACAAATGCCTTTTTTTTCCAGCATGTGCAGAGAAGTTTTCACTCATACAAATGATCTTGTCTGGTTTAAAAAAGTGATGAAGGTTGCTGAAGAAGAACTCTCCTCCTACTGGATGAATAAATCTCTTACCGAAAAACATCTTGTTTACCAGGGCTTGTCAAGATATTGTGATCATTTCATTACGCATCTTGCTGCTGAGCATGAATCCGGCTGGGACATGACATCGCGTTTTCATAGTCATTGTCTGGATTATCTTCCTGTTGATCTGAATTGTGCATTATATAAATACGAAACCGATCTTGCTGAATTTTATAAACTCACAAAAAATAAAAAAAAATCGGAAGAATATATAAAGCAATCCGAAGTGAGAAGAAAGAAGATGAATAAACTGATGTGGAATGATAAGAAAGGATTTTATTTTGATTACGAATATCTGCATACCCGTCAGAGTACATTCTGGTCAGTAGCAGGATTTTATCCATTGTGGGCAAAGATGGCAACGTATACACAGGCTAAAAAACTGGCAGATAATATTTCCAGATTTGAACATGATGGTGGTATTACCAACACACGGAATATAGGACTTGATGATGAATTCAAACAGCATGATTATCCTAACGGATGGCCACATCAACACTGGATCGTTATTAAAGGACTGATGAATTATGGATTTACTGCATTAGCAAAAAGAATTGCAAAAAAATATCTTGATCTTAATAAAATATTGTTTGTACAAACCGGAAAGATGTGGGAGAAACATGATGTAGTTAAATGCAAAATCGGACTTGCTGATCGTTATGAAACACAATATGGTTTCGGTTGGACAAACGCTGTGTTTGTGCGGCTGATTGACAAGTTTGGAAAATAATTATCTTTTTATTATATATATACAAATACACTGATTGAACAATTTTTAAATTAAATTACTATGAGGCTCATCATCGTTTCCAACAGAGCACCGGTAAGTATTACAAAAGATGAAACCGGTTACAGGTATGAAGAAAGTTCAGGTGGGCTGGCATCCGGATTACGCACTTATGTAGAGAAAGCTCTTGAAAAAACTCCTGACTTAGAAATAATTTGGGTTGGATGGCCTGGTGCTTCCGTTGAAAATGAAGCGGAAGTTGGTAAGGAATTATTTGAAAAGTTTAAAATACATGGAGTATTTCTATCGCCGGAACTGATGGAAAATTTTTATGAGGGTTTTTGCAATAAGACCATCTGGCCATTGTTTCATTACTTTCCTACTTTTACTGTTTATGAAAATAATTACTGGGAAGATTATATAACTGTAAACCAGAAATACTGTGATGCAGTTATGGAAGTTGTGCGTGAAGATGATGTGATATGGGTGCATGATTACCACCTGATGCTTTTACCAGCCATGCTGAGAAAAAAAAATGCAGGTGCAACAATTGGTTTTTTCCTGCACATCCCATTTCCTTCGTATGAAATTTACCGCCTGTTACCACGTGAATGGAGAACAACTATACTGGAAGGAATTTACGGTGCCGACCTGATCGGTTTTCATACGTTTGACTATTGCACTTACTTTCTCCGTTCTACATTGCGTATTCTTGGAATGATGGAACACATGGGAGAAATTATATATAAAGAAAGAACCGTAAAGATTGATACTTTTCCAATGAGCATTGATTACGGGAAATTCCACCAGGCCAGTACAAGTGATGAAGTAGCATCTGAAATCAGCAAGTTAAAAAACCATACATCAGAAAAAAAAATCATTCTTTCTATTGACAGGCAGGATTACACAAAGGGAATTTTAAACCGTATGAAAGGTTACGAATATTTCCTGGAAAATAATCCTGACTGGAGAGGACGTGTTACTCTTATCATGATTGTAATTCCAAGTCGTATTGGTGTGGAAAGTTATCAGTCAATAAAAAGTCAGATCGATGAATTGTCAGGTCATATAAACAGCAAATTCGGATCAATGGACTGGATACCGATTGTGTATCGTTACAACTCTGTTTCATTTAACGAACTTGTTGCATTGTACACCTGCAGTGATATCGCATTGATAACTCCATTGCGTGATGGAATGAATCTGATAGCAAAAGAATATATAGCATGCAGAACAACAGGAAAGGGAGTTTTAATATTAAGTGAAATGGCAGGTGCTGCTGATGAATTGCTTGAATCCATCATCATCAATCCAAACAACCAGGAAGAAATAGGAATGGCTCTTACCGCTGCAATACAGATGCCGCAGGAAGAACAGCAACGGAATTCAACACTGATGCAGAAACGCGTTAGAAATTATTCTATATTTGAATGGGCAGATGATTTTCTAACGTCACTCCACGAAGCTAAAAATAAGCAGGAACGGCTGCAATCAAGAATGCCTGATGCAAACACTCTTGCAGTTATTCAACAGAATTTTCATAAAGCAGAAAAAAGATATTTGTTTCTTGATTATGATGGTACATTAATTCCATTTGCAGATACACCTTCCGAAGCTGTTCCCGGAGAATATCTGTTATCCATTCTGCAGGAGCTTGCTGAAAGTGAAAATACAGAAGTGATATTGATAAGTGGTCGTAACAGATCTTTCCTCGAAAAACATTTTGGCCATCTTCCTGTTTCATTGGTTGCCGAGCATGGATTATATATACGAAGGGTTAACACCGAATGGCAATTGTTCAAACCCATTCATAGAAACTGGAAAAGAAAAATTATACCTGTACTGGAACAATACACCACTAAATTACCCGGATCATTTATTGAAGAGAAAGAGTTCTCCGTTGTCTTTCATTACCGGAGAAGTGAACCTGTGAGGGCAATTACGATTGCAAGGCAATTGATGAATCATCTTCTCAGCTTTACATTAAATCTGGATATACAGGTGGAAATGTTGAAAGGAAACAAAATTCTGGAAGTGAAAAATGCCGGTATTGATAAAGGACTTGCTGCTATGCTGTGGTTGCCTGAAAAGATAAATAATACTTTTGTGCTTGCTGCAGGAGATGATATAACAGATGAAAATTTATTTCGCGTAATGCCATCCAGTGCTTACACATTTAAAGTGGGTCAGTCGCCGTCGCAGGCAATTTATACACTTAATGATCCGGAGGAATTAATTCAGTTGCTGCGGAGTTTGATACCGGATAAAAAGTTAATCTCTAATTCTCAGCAACAACAATCAGAAGTTTAACCTGCATTAAGTTACTA
>JBDTVD010000083.1:0-12046 GCA_040007375.1 Bacteroidota bacterium
ATTAATATTATCTAACCGATAGTTGCGATGACCTTAAGTTCAATTGCTATTGGCGTTGGAAGGCAATTTATTTCAAGAGTTGTTCTGCAGGGTTGATTATCTTTAAAGTACTCAGCATATACTTTATTATATATTGGAAAATCATCTTTCATGTTGGTGAGGAAAACGGTAACATCAATAATGTTATCCCAACTGCTGCCTGCTTCTTCCACTATGTAACGGATGTTGCGGAATACGGAATGACATTGTTCTTCTATATTATAAGAAATTATTTTTCCATCAGCATCCAGTTCCACTCCCGGAATTTTTTTTGTGCCGCGCTCTCTCGGTCCAACACCGGAAAGAAATAGAAGATTCCCTACTTTTCTTGCATGAGGATATAATCCCACCGGCTCCGGTGCACGTGATGAATTTATTTTTTCGTCTGACATGTTTTTGGATTTACGATTTTGGATTTACGTCCCGATAGCTATTGGGATACGATTTATTAATTTCTTTGTCACCCTTGTTTTTTTCTGAATCTCTACGAAATACGAATTATTACGAATTGATTTTTAGAATGATTTTTCTGAGAGAAAGATTTGATTCCTATTGATAATTTTTCTACTCATGCAAGAAGGTTTCTCGACTGCGCTCGAAATGACCATGAGAGAGGATTTCATTTTCAAATTTTCAAATCGTCGAATTTTCAAATTGAATTTATAATTTTGAATTTATAATTTTGAATTTATAATTTCTATTTTCCACTCCAGTTCCAATTCCCAGTTTGCACGTGATTGTATTTCTCCAGGGTAATAATATATTTTTTCCGGTTCATTTTTACTGAAGTAATTGCCAGGGTCCCATCTGCCGTTTTTATTTTCGTCACGGATCAAACGGGCTTTCAGCTTTTGTGGTTCCAGAAAATTTAAAATATATTTTCCTGCAGAGTCGGTTTGTAATTCTGTAATAACATTAAACTCCGGAGTAAGTAATTGCAATATCCACGATCCTGTATCAATTCCTGAAATATTAAATTCAATGCTTCCTGTTTCTGCAATCTTTTTTCCGGCAAAATCATACACGAGTGTATCATTTTTCCGTCCGTTAAAATCAGTAACTGCACCGGGAAGAAACTTCAGTTGATATTTTTTTTCTTCCTGCCAGTTGTACTTCAGATGAAAATCACGTTTTAAAGAATCCCTGAATGTATATATATATTTCTTAACAATACTGTCTTCAGTAAATAAAATTTTGGAGGTGTCGATACTGATTACAGGGTTTATAAATTTTAGTACTACATCAGCACCTGCAATAAGTGCGGGAAGTGTATTGCTGTTTTCTACAAAAGGAAAAACCTTGGCTGCCCCTCCTCTTCCTGAAACAGAAGATGCAGATTTTGTTTTCAGGCGGATGTATGCAGTATCAGCAGGAGTTCCGGCTTCACTTATCAGCACTGTTAAACTATCTGTTAATGAATCACTGCTCCAAATCATCAAAGTATCGATACTGCTGTTCCATTCATGCATAAAAACATCAGTGTTTTTTGTGGCTTTTAATGAAGGAGATGTAAGTCTCCGGTTAAAGAAAATATCCCACCGGCCTTTTGCCACAGCAGATATATTTTTTATGAATGCCTTTGCTGCCGGTTCAGTAAAATAATCCAATGCAATTACAGAAGTATCCGGAACATTAACTTTCCTGCTTACTGAAATTGCTTCATTCTGTAAACCATCGTTAATGTAATTGGCATTTTTATCATCAGAAGCAACAATTGAATAAACACCGGAACCGATATTACTTATTTTGAAATTTCCGGCATCATCAGTCAGTGCAAAATAATCCGGACGATGTTTAAAAGGAAGAGAATCATCATCACTGGAATACAATAAAATCTTTACACCTTTTTTTCCTGTCTGTGTAAGTGCATCCAGTGCACGACCGGTAATACTAAGTGAATCAAGAACAGCACCGGTAGAAAAAACGTACTGATAAGGAAATTCATTTCCTTCATGAATATCTGCAATTGAACCTCCAAAATTAATAGTGTAAGTAGTGTTTGTTTTTAATGTATCAGGAAGATCAATAGTCAATGTTTTCTTCTTTACTGAAAAAGTTGCAGCAGGTTCCATCAATGGAGAAACTATAATCTGCTGATTGGCATCTTTCAGCTGAATATATTCATCAAAATTAATATTGATTTTTTTTACTGTGAGATTTGTAGTGAAATTTTTTGGCTCTGCATTTACAAGTACAGGTGGAGCAATATCTTTTTCACCACCAGTTGGAGTTACCCTGTTTGCACAGGATGACACAATAAAAAATAATATATATAAAACAGCCGGATGTATCTTCATATTAAAAAAAAGAAGCAATTAATGATGTTACCTGCTGAAGATGTAAACTATCTTCTTCATCAAATGTTGAAAGCTGCTCACTATCGATATCGAGTATCATTACTATTTCATCTTTTACAAAAACCGGCAGCACAATTTCTGATCTCGATAAGGAGCTGCATGCAATATGTCCCGGAAACTGATCCACATCAGGAACAATAATAATTTCTTTCTGCTCCCAGCAGGCACCACATACTCCTTTGCCATAACCAATCCGTGTACATGCAACAGGACCCTGGAAAGGCCCTAACACCAATTCATTTCCTTTAACAAAATAAACGCCGATCCATAAAAAGCCGAAAACCTCTTTTAATGCAGCAAGTATATTGCTCACATTGGCAATAAGATCGGTTTCCCCTTCTGTTAAAGCTTTTAACTGGGGAAGAAGAGTTGTGTACTTTTCATTTTTCGATGCATGCTGATCTGCAGTTATCAATGTCTCCGCCATGCAGCGAAAATAGTGATTAGTTGGCAGGGAATAGGCACCAGGGAACAGGCACCAGGGAATAGAGAATAGAATAGATATCGGCAAATTAAATTTATACCCTGCACTCAGCACTCAGCACCCAGCACTCAATTCACTTTGCGGCATAAGCCATTGCTGCAACACTAACCTTTGCTCCATGCACTTTCAATAATTCTTCTGCACATGCTACCAGTGTTGAGCCTGTTGTAATTACATCATCCACCAATAAAATGTGTTTGCCGTAAACCTCTTTCTCTTCAGTAACAGCAAACACCTTATCCACATTCTGGTAACGCTGAAAACGGTGTTTGCGGGTTTGAGTTTCTGTATGCTTTAAGCGCATGATGAGATTAGCACTTTCCACCTGGTAAGATTGTGAAAGTCCCTTTGCAATTTCTTCACTCTGATTGTAACCACGAATGCGGAGTTTATCCTCATGCAGCGGAACAGGAACAATCACCTGTACATCATTATAAAGTTGACTTTCTTTCAATTCATTACCTAAAAGAAATCCGACTTTAACACCAACTTCCGGACAGTTTTTATATTTCAAACGATGAATGAGATGCTGCACTTTTTCTCCTTTGTAAAAGAAGTAATAAGCAGTTGCTGCATGCACAGGCACCTTTCCCCAGAAATGTTTTATAATCGGATTGATAACATCCTGGTGATAATTCGTTCGGGGCAACTGCATCTGGCATCTTATGCAAATTACCTCTTCGCCTTTCAATAATGAATGACCACAGGCCTGGCATAAATCAGGATATAACAGCGAGATGAAATCACTGATGAAAGCTTTCATTTTAATACAGGTTAGGATGTAAAAATCTACAAAAAATATGGTAAAGACGTTTCAAAAAAATGATGAATATTTTAAGCGACGATCATAATAAAACCGTTACATTCGCAACCCGATTCAGGTGGTTGAAAAATCACGTATTAATGCCCGGATGGCGGAATCGGTAGACGCGCTGGTCTCAAACACCAGTGATTGCAAAATCGTGTCGGTTCGACTCCGACTCCGGGTACAAATGCCCTCTAAGGTTTATCTTACGAGGGCATTTTTCTTTTATTAAAGAAAGTAATATGAAACATCAGCTATAATTTATTATGATTTTATGTCGAATTTTTTACCTTTATTAAATCACAATAAATTTGCTGGATTATTTTTCAGAAAAATTAAATTTTAACCAATACTGAAGACCAAGTCAAATAAGTTTGAATAATATTTGTAATGAATTTCTATTATTGTAGGAATGTAATAGCTGTTTAGTAATGCATATAAAAGAGATTGTACTAAAAACAAAAAAAATAATTACCTGTTTTTCAAATTGAAAATTACCAGAATGAGAAAATAGAGAAATTATTCATTAATATGTTAAAAAAATTTGTTGAGTTTTCATTCAAAATATGCTACAGAGTTGGATCTGGAAATATATTATTTGATTTTATGATAATATTTATTTCTCTGGCATTATATAAACCAGATCAAATTTGATTATTTTATCTGTTTGATTTGAAATGGCTAATCGTATATTTGTCCAACTCATGTTGAAAATATGTTGAAAGACCAGGTAAAAAATATATATAAACTGCTTCCTTTTAAGAAACAACTCTTCAGTACTGTTAAGTTGTTCTGGAAGCCATCAGAACCTGTGTTAAAGCATTTGCATTTTACCGGTACATTCAAGGTAAATCTGGATGATCAGCATTCTTTCCGCATTAATCACTTTGGCTTCCAGATTGAAAATGAAATATTCTGGAAAGGGATTCGTGGTGGATGGGAAAAGCTATCGATGGATATCTGGATCCGTTTGTGTGCTGATTCATCTATTGTATTTGATATTGGTGCGAACACCGGAGTTTTTGCACTCATAGCAAAAAGCATGAATCCGAAAGCAGAAGTGTTTGCATTTGAACCCGTGCAAAGAGTATGTGACAAACTCCGGAAAAATATTGCACTTAACAATTACGATATAGTTGCTATTGATAGTGCTGTATCTGATAAAAACGGAAAGGCAATTATATATGATACACCCACTGATCATATTCTATCGGTTACGGTAAACAAGAATCTTGCTCCTGAAGATACAACAGTTATAAAAACGGAAATAAAAACACTTACGCTGAATTCATTCATTAAAGAAAGAAATATCGGGAAAATTGATCTGATGAAAATTGATGTGGAAACACATGAGCCGGAAGTGTTGCAGGGGTTTTCTGATTATCTCAGTCAGTATCGCCCTACCATGTTAATTGAAATTTTGAATGATGAAGTAGGAGCAGCGGTTCAGAGGATCGTAGATGGTTTGGGGTATTTGTATTTTTATATTGATGAGGATAATGGTGTGCGTCAGATGGCTAAAGTTACCAGGCAACATCATTACAATTACCTGTTTTGTTCTCCTGATGTTGCAAAACAACTTGGATTTCCCGTTAATTTTTAAGTAAATGCTGGCACATAGTTTTATTGTTAACTTTAAAACAATCACATCATGGAAGACTCTGGTATTTTTAAACACATTGAAAAATTAGTTGCTGAAGAAGAAGATCTGTATGCCAAAGGAGATCTCACAGATGCGGAGATTAAACATCTTCATAAAATAAAAACAGAACTGGATCAGTACTGGGATCTTTTCCGCCAGAGACGAGCATTCCGCAATGCAGGAATTGATCCTGAGAATGCCGAACTCCGCTCTGAAAAAACGGTGAAAAATTACAAGCAATAAATTTCAATTTCTCTTTTATAACAGGATAATTTCCTGTGTAAATCGTTTTTTTAATCATCTCCAGCATAAAAAAAATAAAAAATTGCTAGTCAAAATGTGCGAATATCCGGAAGGAGTTATTAGCGTATGTTGATTTCAGTGCAGGAGTAGGAATATGCTTATCTGTATTTTTAATTTATCTTAATTAAGGTTTATCAGCAACTCTTTAATTATGTTGTTAATGGTGTATTTATTTCAACTTTTGATTTTTCGGTTCGGTTATGAATTTGATTAACATGATGTCTGTTCACTTAATATTGCTATAATCCAAAAAGCTATCTTAAGTTGAACACATGCTCCGTATCACTTTTAAAATTTAATAAAAAGAATGAAATCGCAATTGCTTAATACCTGATCGATGCTACTTCGCCTGCATATAAAAGATTGTGGAATTAATCGATTTTAATTTACTTTTCAACTCTTCGTACATTGCAATCTTTCAACAGGAATATAATTATTTGAGACCACATGAATCGTTAAACGATTTAACACTGATTGAATATGCTGTTTTGATTTTCTTCAGACATTAACACTCAGAAATATGAAAAGATACAACTAAAATCCGCTTTACAATCTATTAGTCGATGGGCGAACTTATCCCTGGCAATGCAAGTCTGTTGAATCTCGTTTCCTTTCAGATTAAAACAAAAATCAATACATTAAACTATATTTACAACATGTTGAAAAATGCACCCGCGTTTATAGTAAGTTATACATTTGCGCTTCTAAGTCAACACTATCGGAAACGTAATATGCCAATTAAAAGAAGGTATGATAAGATTAAAAGCATTTGAAACAATAAACAATACGGGTAGAATTTCGAGCGTTGATATTTTTAGAAGTCTTGCCATTATTTCGGTAGTAATATTTCATTTTAACCATCAACTACCATTTGGTTCTGTAGGAGTAGATTTGTTTTTTGTAATTTCAGGACTACTGGTAGGAGGACTTTTAACTAAAGAATTTATAAACGAACGCAAAATAAATTTTTTGAAATTTTTCCTGCAAAGAGGTTTTAAGATTTGGCCTTCGTACTACGCATTTCTTTTATTTGGCAGCTTTATCGCTCTAGTTTTTTATCACACAACCAATCCCGACCAAATAATACCTTTATGGGACTTAAAAAGATATTTATTTTTTTATCAAAACTATACAGGCTTGCCATTTCATTGGAGTTTCGACCACGTTTGGTCTTTATGTGTGGAGGAACATTTCTATATATTATTACCAATAATGTTTTTAATCATTCAGCATTTCGTACAGGACAAACAAAAAAAAGCTCTTTTAATTTTTGTCATCCTAACTATAATTGCAGGAATTGCATTTAAATATATTTCATATTTTTTCACCAACAGCCAAGACACATACTCCGCAACTCATAATAGAATTGATGCTTTAGCGTGGGGCGTTTTATTAAACTTAATCATAACGTATAAAGGAGATAAAATAAAATCATTAGGATTCACAATTATTACATTTCTTTCAGGGCTTTTCATTTTTAGTCTTGCCTTATACTTTGCAATTAACTACGATTATTTATTATTTGAGAGAATTTACTTTCATTCCATTATTCCTATGTCATTTTTCTTAATGTTGTTGGGCTTATATTATGTGGACTTTTCTATGCTTAAACCCCTGCGTTTTATAGCTTATTACAGTTATAATTGGTATTTATGGCATCCAATTTTTGTTTTTTTTATCACAAGACATTTAGGAAATACTACGACTGGGTTAATAACGTATTTAATTGTTACCTTTTTAATTGCAGTTATTATGACAACACTTATTGAAGAGACATTTTTAAGAAAGAGGAAAGTGGTTTTGGACAAAATATTTAAAAGTAAAAGCATCACCTAAGCAAAAGGGGCAGAAAGAGCTAATACAAACATTTGTTCATTTAATGAAGTCTGGTCCACTTCTGGAAACGTTAATTTAACAGGAGAATAATATTTTAAAATAATAAGGTATGAAAAAACACAATATAGTTACCTGCTTAATTATACTTGCCATAATCATCATCAGCTGTAACAAAAAAAATATTTCGTCATCAGATCAAACAGATATTAACATGAAAAATGATTCTTCTCAACTAGCAAAAAAAGTACATCAGGATAGCAGCAGTGGTTATGCTCCAATCGGGGAGATGAATATGTATTATGAAATTCACGGCTCAGGAAATCCATTGGTTCTGATTCATGGTGGAGGATCAACTATAAAAACAACATTTGGAAATGTACTTCACCACTTCGCAAAAAATCATAAAGTTATAGCTGTTGAATTGCAGGGACATGGTCATACTGCTGATGTAAACAGAGATGAATCTTTTGAACAGGATGCTGATGATGTTGCGGCACTTCTTAATTATTTAAAAATTAACAATGCAGATATTTTTGGTTTCAGTAACGGAGCGAACACTGCAATGCAGATTGCAATCCGTCATCCTGAAATGGTGCGTAAATTAGTACTTGCTTCCGGCTTTTATAAACGGGAGGGAATGCATCCTCAGTTCTGGGAATTTATGAAGCATGGATCACTTAAAGATATGCCTCAGTCTTTACAGGATGCGTACAAAAAAGTAGCACCACATCCGGAAAACTTAAATGTGATGTGTGAAAGAGACAGAAAAAGAATGGACACATTTAAAGACTGGAATGAAAATGATATTCGTTCTATTGTAGCTCCTGCATTTGTTATTGCCGGTGATAATGATGTAATGCTTCCGGAACATACAGTGAAAATGTATCGTCTGTTCCCTCATGCAAAGCTGGCAATATTTCCCGGAGGACATGGTGATTATATTGGTACAATGGAAGCGAAATATAATGAGGAGTTAATAAAATTTACCGTTTCCGGAATCGAGCAGTTTCTGAATGAACCTATGCCGGAAAAATGAATTCAATAACTCATCAACCTGCACCTTTTACTCCGCACCTCAGTGGTAATAGTGCCTTCATCATTCAGCATTCCTTTGTTAATATTCGATTTTCCCTTCACAGTCTTTTTCATCGTACCCATTTGCAATTACGTCTAAACCATTTGTCCGGTTGAACAGAAGAAAGTACATTCGGCGACTGTTTAACATCTCATTTATTTAACTGATTCTATGAAGAAAATATTTCTGCTGATGATCTCAGCCTGTCTGGCATTTTATGCTCCTGCGCAGAACCCGTTACTGGTTCGTGATAACTCGCCGATTAACTATCCAAAAATTAATGCTGAAGCTATTCGTACAGCAGTGGCCGATGTGAAAATTTCATCCGACCAGAAGATTGCGAAAATTATTGAATCATCAAAAAACCAGACGCTGCAGAATACATTAATGGCGTATGATGAAGTGCAATATGAAATCAGTGATCTTTCATCACGTATAGGACTGGTTGCTGCAACTTATGCAAATGATGATGCCAGAAATACTGCATTCTCAGAATTAAACAACCTGTTATCATATGCGAATAATATATATCTGAATGAACCTCTTTATAAAGCGATGAAACAATTTCAGGATGCATCCAAAGCAAAACCTTTATCAGCAAGTGAAAATAAATTCCTTACCGATATTATTATTGCTTTTGAAAAAAACGGAATGAAGCTCGATGAAACAGGAAAGAAAGAGCTTTCACAGATAAATGATAAATTGCTTGAGTTTGGAAATGCCTTTGATCAGAATATTGCTGCAAGTAAAGACAGTCTCTTGTTTACAGAAGCTGATCTGAAAGGTGTTGCTGCTGATGATATAAAAGAATGGAAGCAACCTGATGGAAAATATCTTGTTCATATAAACGGACCTAACTATGCAAAGGTGATTGAAAATGCTGATAATGGCGGTACCCGTAAAATTATATATACACATTACAATAACAGAGCTTACCCTGCTAACTTAACTGCATTGGATAGCTTGTTGTATTACAGAAATGTGTTTGCAAAAAAATTAGGATTCAGCAGTTATGCAGCATATGCAGTAATTGATAAAATGTCAGCCACACCAAAGCAGGTATGGGATTTTGAAAATGATCTTATTGCAAAACTTACTCCTCTGGTAACAGAAGAAGTAAATACATTAAAAGCATTTAAAAAACAAAGTGGTGATGCTGGCGAATTCAATGCATGGGATTATGCTTATTACACTAAGAAAATGCTGAACAGCAAATACCAGCTGAATACAGATGAAGTAACAGAATATTTCGAAATGAATAATACATTAAAGGGAATGTTCCTGGTGTATGAAAAAATTCTCGGAATTCAAATTAAAGAAACAACGGGGTTACCTGTGTGGGATGCAAAAGTAAAATCATATGATATGTTTAAAGATGGACAGAAGACAGGAACATTCTATCTTGATCTTTTTCCACGTCCTAATAAATACACACACTTTGAATGTAATCCATTAAGTCAGTACCGAAAAACTGCGAATGGTGAAACATTACCTGTTGCAGTTCTCATCTGTAATTTTCCGGAAGGCACCAGTACAAAACCATCTTTATTAAAGCACAGTGATGTAATTACATTATTCCATGAGTTCGGTCATCTTGTTCATTGGGAATTATGTCATCCTGCAATTACTTCGCAGAATGCTTTTGGAACGAAAGGAGATTTTGTAGAAGCACCATCTCAGTTCCTCGAAAACTGGTGCTGGGAATATGATGCATTAAAATTATTTGCAAAACATTATAAAACAGGTGCAGTGCTTCCACAAGCTTTGTTTAATAAGATGAAGCAAACACAATTGGTAAACAGTGGAAGTAATAGTATCCGTCAGGTTTATTTAGGTGTTACAGATTTTACATACGAAGATCGTTATGATGAAGCGCGTGCTAAAGGACTTGTAGAAGTATCGAAAGAAAAATTTGGATTAACACAATTACCTTTTGCTGATGGAACACATTATATATGCAGCTTTGGTCACCTGAGTGGATATGGTGCAAATTATTATGGGTATTTATGGTCGAAGG
This sequence comes from Bacteroidota bacterium, assembly GCA_040007375.1. GTDB lineage: Bacteria > Bacteroidota > Bacteroidia > AKYH767-A > OLB10 > JANOXC01. The sequence continues at coordinate 10,559 of JBDTVD010000083.1, forward strand.
TGTATGCACAGGATATGTTTTCTGTATTTCAGAAGAATGGTGTGATGGACCAGGCAACAGGAATCCGTTACAGAAAGGAGGTACTGGAGAAAGGTTCTTCAGATAATGAGAAAACACTGGTAGAAAATTTTCTGGGAAGAAAACCTGATTCAAAATCATTTTTACAATCCCTGGGAGTGAAGTAATGTGTATACCTGTTTTTGTGTTTATCAGTTTTTAAAACTAGTATTCTGAACGCTGATTCTATATTCGTAAGAATTAGAATCAGCGTTTTTTATTCTTCGTATTTTGAAAGGCAGACACCCACTCAGGGAATAAATTTTTCTTATGTTTTTCGCGGTAATATAGTCTAAAGTTTTCTCTATAATAACTGCAAAAAAGTATGCTTCCTCTTTTATACATTAAAAAAAACGAATTAAAAAAAAACACATCAATTTGAATCGCAGCTTCATGATCAGATTTAGAAACGAAAGGTGCTTGAACCTGATTTTCTCTATTGACGCAAAGCACCCTTCATATTGTCGTGTTGATGCCTCATTGAACAGAGAATCAATCTGTATTTTTGACAAAAATTCTTTTGTATGCCAGCAGCCAAAAATCTTAGAATCTGTAGTAATGGTCATACGTATTATAAAAGCAGTTCCTGTCCTGTATGCCCTGTTTGTGAAAAGGAAAAGATTCCTGCTGCGGCATTTCTTACATTGATAAGTGCTCCTGCACGTCGCGCACTGGAAAGTAAAAACATTGATACACTGGAAAAGTTGTCGAAGTATTCAGAAAGCGATCTCTTAAGTCTTCATGGTTTCGGTCCGGGTTCATTACCTAAATTAAATCATGCTTTAAAAGAAAAAGGATTGTCATTCAAAAAAAAATAATTTGTTGCATACAACTCAAATATAATCTGTAAATAATAAATAAATAAAATCACTTGTTATGGAAAAGAAAAAAATTCAATCACAAAAAATTTCAACATGTCTTTGGTTTAATAACAATGCAGAAGAAGCAGCAAAATTTTATTCAACCGTTTTTAAAAATGCAGAAGTTGGTAAAACAGTACGTTATGGTAAAGGCGGGCCAATGCCGGAAGGAACAGTTTTAACAGTTGCATTTCAACTGGAAGGCCAGGATTTTCTTGCACTGAATGGTGGACCAACATTTACTTTCAGTGAAGCAATTTCCTTTATCATCAACTGTGAAACACAACAGGAGATTGATTATTTCTGGGATAAACTTTCAGCAGGTGGTGAAATACAACAGTGCGGATGGCTGAAAGATAAATTCGGTGTGTCGTGGCAGATTACGCCTTCCAATTTAGGAGAGATGTTGCAAAGTGGTGATAGTGAAAAATCAGGAAGAGTATTTCAGGCTGTTATGAAAATGGTGAAACTGGATATGGAAGAGCTGGAAGAAGCTTACAAAGGGTAGTATCAAGTATCAAGACGGAGTTGCGGCAGGTAATTTATAATTTATAATTTTGAATTTATAATT
>JBDTVD010000084.1:0-11906 GCA_040007375.1 Bacteroidota bacterium
AAGTGTAGGCACCGGACTTCCACCTGCATTTTCAAGTGTTACAGCAAATGCCTGTGCATCGGTAATATCTTTCATTTTCTGAAGACCGGTTGTATCACCTAAATTAAAAACTCCTGCATCTACAGGCTGACCATTTGCAAGTGCCCACAACTGATATTGTTTTCCTTGTGGAGGAGGAGGAAGTTCATTCACATTTATATATACTTCATGCGATTCATGATTCCAGAAAACGGTTGCCAGTGATTTCGGTGATAAAGTGGAACCCTTTAAAACTACAGCATGACTCTCCGGCGAACTGATAGCAGAAAGCTGACTTTCATATCTTGTTTTCTCAGCCTGGAATACAGATGCAATCTGTTCTTTCTCCTGATTGAGAATAGCAACCTGTTCTTTGGCATCTTTCAGATTACGGTACAGGTAAAAATTTAATCCTGCACTTGCCAGAAGAAGTATTATTGATGCAGCAGCACCGTATTTATAGAAGTAAGATTTTCTTTCCTCAACATTATTCATGCTGATGATGCGTGGTGTTTCACCGGTAATTTCAGCAATAATTTTAGTGCGCAATTCTTCAGAAGGTGCATTTGCCTGCAGAGATGCATGCTCCATCAGTGAAGCTTCTATAGCTTCCACTTCCCGTTTAACTTCGGGATAAGTGTCCATCATCTTCTGCACCTGTCTGATTTCTTCTTCAGAAGCAAGCCCCAGCACATAAGATTCAAGAATGCCTGATGATATGTATTCCTGCGGATTCAATTTCTGTTATTGATTTATTAATTTCTGTTTATATAAAGATATATATTAAGTTCACTATCAACTTACACCCAGTTTTTCACGAAGTTGTATGATTGCTGCCCGAATGCGTGTTTTAACCGTTCCCAGAGGAATATTAAATTCCTTCGCAACTTCTTCATGCGTGTATCCTTTGAAATAAAGAAGATCAATTACCTGTATATATTCCGGTTTAAGCTGTGATACAGTTTCTTTCAGTCCGATGTGATCTACTTTATTTTTAACATTCGTAAGCAGGTTTATGCTATTTACGGAATCATCTAAACTCTGGTTTTTACTTTGCTGACGAAATTCCTTTGAGCGGTATTTATCAATAGCAAAATTTCGGGTGAGATTCACCAGCCACGTAAATAAACGTCCTTTCGCAGGATCATAAGACTCCAGGTTCTTCCAGATTTTCACAAAAGTTTCCTGCAATACATCCTGTGCCATGTCTTCATCATTCACAATACGGAATATCACTCCGTACAAAGCATTGCAATAATGATCATACAAGTAGGTGAATGCTTCAGGATCCTGTGCCTTCAGCATTCTTACTAGTTCTTCTTCCTGCAGGTGTATTTTGCTCACAAAAAATAGATGATGATTGCAAACGTAATCAAAAAAATAGAATTTCCCATACTCTTTTGGTAATTCAAAGGGTGTTTAAAAGTATCCGCATTGCTGCAAGATGATGATCATCGTTTTCAGCAGTAAAAGAGGGATTGTCAAAAGGATGTACCAATACATGATTGAGAGATCCTGATTTTGAAAATGCTCCTCGTTACTGAATTTTTCTGGTATTTCTGGAAAATAATCGGAAAGAAAAATTAAATCTATAGATTGAAGTCTTGTTGAATATCAATTCGAATTTTTTTTAAAGTTTGGATTCCGGCGAAGGATCACAGAGAAAAATTGTTACAGGAATTATGATTTTTTTTAATCTGATCTTAAATATTCATTCTTGAATTCGATATTCAGAATGATCTTTGCGTGTAAGAAGAAGGAACGTGTTTGCTTTCCGGAAGTGTAAATATTTTATTTTGTTCCAGCCACGACGACATTATCTGCAGATTGGAAATCTCTGTGTAATTAAGAACTCCTCTCAGATTATTATCCCAGCAATAAAATAGATTTTTATAAAGTTGATTCAGGTACTTGATATCGCGTGACGCCCTGATTCCGATGTAAGTTTTCCCTTGCAGGTTATTAAAATAGAATCTGCTTGAGTGGAAGCTTGTAACTGAACTGCACGATTCAGATTCCATCATCACTTCACCCTGTTCTTTTACTATTATATAATAGGTGTCATAATAATTTGCATTGCTTGCAATCAGGGTTGCAAGACTTGTCAGGGAGGGAAGGTAGAAAAGATTCATGGAAGATGTATCAGGATTATTTAACTATAATTGAATTTTGAAGGTGATATATATAAATCCAAGGGTCGGTGTAGAGTTCGTATTTTTAATTGGATACAATTGCAGTTCTCCCTTTTCCGGAATATGATAATTTTTAGAAGTTGAAAAAGCAACCCCCGTTTTAAGCGGAGGTTGATTTATACAGCTTTCCTTTCGCCGGAATTACCCTGGTTCAAGTTGTGAGGATTTATTTCTCAGATTTCTGATTGAAACCACTCCTAAGCATTTAACACAATCTGGAAAACAAAATTTATATGCCATACGTTTTTTGAAGTGGCTATAATGGACGAAGCGCAGCTCATTTAGATGATGCTACGCTTCTGATAAAGCAATATCTGTACGCTTTATTTTTTCTTTATTATCAGGAAAATGAAATAACCGAATGTGTGGAATATGGTGGAATTACGGGATGGTTTTCTACTGCATAAAAATTATAAAAAAAGATGCCAGCACCCGGAGAGTTTTACGAAAATCCGGCCGTCATTACCTGTCAGTAACCTATTCCTTAATGAACTTTTTTTGATAACTCTGATTTTGGGATTCAAACTGTAAAAAGTAAATGCCTTTTGAAAGAGAACGGAGATCAATTGCAGTTATAGTGTTTTCCCGAACCTGATCCGTTGTATATATAATGCGTCCATCTATATCAAAAATCGTAATGCGGGAAACATCATCATCTTCCAGCGAAATAAAGAGATGATCTTTTACAGGATTTGGAAATATTTTTATTGCATCATTTCCATCAGTAACAGGAACTATTTTACTTAAAGAAAAATTTCCATTAAAATCCGTCTGGCGCAAACGATAATAGGACAATCCTCGAATTGGATTTACATCTTCGAAGCGATAGTACCTTACATTATTACTGTTACCTGCACCATCTACAATTCCAACTTCAGAAAAATATTTTCCATCATCACTTTTTTCAACAGTAAAGAAATCATTGTTTTCTTCAGATGCTGTTATCCATGTTACCAGAATAACATCCTCCTTTTTCACAGCATTAAAATTTAGTAAGGAAACAGGAAGTGGTGATGCAGTATTAGTTAATGCAAATGTGGAGAAGGAAATTGCCGAAGGAATAGTTACAAAATAAGTTCCGGCAGTTTGCGATGGCATATAGCTTTGCCATTTATTTGTATAATTCTGTGCTTTAATGTTGGATGAATTATTAAACGGAGTTTGTGGAAGTTCATCAGGAGCATAAGTAAATGTAAGATTTACAGTTGGAGAACCTGAAACATCAAGATGCCAAAAACGATCTACTGTCGCAGTGCTATCATTCTGTCCTGCTGCATTATTTAAATTGCTCACTGCAACAGGTGAAGTAGGCCACGGGAGATTTCCACCGGAGGTTCCATAGGTAGATGCGGTAACATCTCCGGCAACACCTGAGATACTTTGAAAGGTAAGAGGTATATATATAGCATCATTACGCATAAAAGGAAAAATAAAAATATCCTGTGTTGCATTTATTTTCCATAGAATCGTGCTGCTGTTATCTGTCTGTTCACTGATAATTCCTCCGCTGTTTCTTACAATGCCTGAAGATGTATTGTTTAATATGGTTATCTGTTTTTTATTCAGATTAAGCAACCCTCCCTGAAGGTTTAACAGATTTTCAATATTTACATTTGCATTCAATAGTACTGAGCCGGAAGTTTTACTCACTACTAAATTGTAAAATACTTCTGTGAAACTGTTGGTGGAGATAGTTTGATTACCGGTTCCATTCATCACCATAAAAGAATTAGTCTGAATAAAATCACTTTCCAATCCGTTATTACTATAATTTCCTTTCAGATTTAATATTCCATAATCAGAGACGGAATTCATATCTAACTGTCCTCCCGGCTGGAGAGTGAAATTTCCATTTACAGTAATTGTATTGAGATGAAATTCATTTATAAATTTTGCATTACCTGCAGCGGATGAACTACCGGTAAGTGTTAAGTTGTTGCAGGAAAATAAGCAATTACTACCTGTAACTTCCAGTGAACTGATATTGCTTCCTGCAGTTTTAGTAACTGTAACATTTCCTGATGAAGTTAATGCACTTGCACCCTGAATTACCAAAGCAGATGCAGTAGCGTTGCTGGATGTGATATTAATATTTCTGCACATGGCACTTCCTGCTGCATCAACAATACAAATATTACCTGCAGTTTGATCAATAGTAACATCACTTGTTGTTGTTGGAATCTGATTGTAATACCAGTTTTTACAATTAAACCAATCAGTACTTATTGCTCCGGTCCATAAGCCAGGTACATCACCTGTTGTACTAAGTTTAACGTCATCTATATAAAATCCTTCATCGTTCCTGTCGTAAAGAGCTGCAACACCCGTATTCATATTTGTATTAAAAGAAGCACATGCTCCTCCAACTACAGAAATAGCACGCAAAGCAATAGAAGTTGTGTTTGCAGGAACTGCATAATTAAGTGGATTTGTACATTGGTAAATAGTACAACCCGTACTTGAAGATGCAGATCCACCTGTTGCATTCCATCCCCAGTTAGCATCACTTATACCTGCCACCTGTCCGATATTTGTCCATGCGCCTCCATTCAAAGAAACCTGTATGCATGCACCTTCACGCGAATCCATTCCAGGTCCGGGAGTACTTCTTACAGAATGATAAATCTGAAGTTGAACACCTGTTAATGATGAAATGTTTACAGTGTTGAAAGTGATTGTGCTGTTTTCGGTTAAACGACCAACCCTTGCAGATTTAGTTCCTGTTCTGGAGGTTGAATTATTTACAGTACCTCCTGCAAAACCCCAGTTTTCTGTACACATTACAGCAGCATTTTCAAAACCCTGAGCAAAAACAGTAGTCTGTGCAGTTAGATAATGAGATAGTAACAACATCATTAATAAAAGAAAAAAAGGCAAACTCATTCTCATTTTACAAGCAACTTTAGTAAAGACATCTTTCGTTTTGGATGACAAAGGTCTGAAGGTGGAATTTCCTTTACATGATAATAACATTACGTTTGTTTTAACACCATGGATTTCCTGTGATGTAATTTACAGAGAATTTTTATTCTGAAGAAATGTATTTATCACACAAAAAGAATATGGCATGCTTATTACAAAGGAGTTTCAAAATTCATTATATGACTAAAGTAACAGCCAAAACCCGCAATGCAGTCAACAGAGATAAAACAGCTGCACAAGAGGAATGGATCATTGAATTTCTGAAAAACAAATTCCAGGTTTCCTATCAAAAATTAAAAGAGGCCATTAAATGTGTAGGGAATTCCCCTTCAGCAATACAGAATTATTTAAGTAAGAAGAACAGGTGTTAAAATAATTTCTCAATAATTTTTAATGTGATAAGGTTTATAATTGAAGCAGATTATTTCCCTGATAGAAGTTAAATTTGCTGATATTATTTTTTAATAAAAAGGGAAACGGATATGAAAGTAAATAAATATAAAGTTAAATCAAACGGGAAATTAAAAATTTCTCAATTGGAAACAACTTCCGGTTCAAAGAAAACAGATAAAGAAAAATTAAAATCAGAGCTTACAGAAATTGTTTCGGAGATTGCACAGTTTCAGAATAAGTTATATGCAGAGAATCGTCAATCGCTATTAATTATTTTACAGGGAATGGATGGTTCCGGAAAAGATGGAACTATAAAACACATTATGAATGGAGTGAATCCGCAAGGAGTGCTGGTGCATAGTTTCAAACATCCTTCTGAAATGGAGTTAGAGCATGATTATCTCTGGCGCCATACTCAGAAATTACCAGAGAAAGGACAGATAACTATTTTCAACCGTTCGCATTATGAGAATGTTCTTATTGCAAAGGTGCATCCTGAATTAGTGCTTGCTGAAAGATTACCGGAAATAACAAACATTGATAAAATTGATAAGCAATTCTGGAAAAGCCGTTATAAGCAGATCAATTATTATGAAAAGAATATTATTCAGAACGGAACACAGATAATTAAATTTTTCCTCAACATTTCAAAGGAAGAACAACGCAATCGTTTTTTAGAAAGAATAGCAAATAAAGAAAAGCACTGGAAGTTTTCTTCAGATGATATTAAAGAACGCGTATTCTGGGAGCAATATACTGAAGCTTATGAACAGGCATTAAATCATACCAGTACAAAGTATGCTCCATGGTATGTAATTCCTGCAGATGAAAAATCGCCGGCACATCTTATTATAGTAAAAATTATTTTGGAAAAACTAAAGGAGATGAATCCGGAGTTCCCACAAGTTGGTAAGGAGGAAAAGGAATTAATGCTGCAGGCTAAGAAGAACCTGATGAATGAAAAGTAAGCAGATGATTATTCTTAAATTTTAAATGCAAAATAAAATGTCCAAATTCGAAGAAATTATAAATTCCGACACGCCTGTTCTCATTGATTTTTCAGCAGAGTGGTGCGGACCATGCAAAGCATTTGCTCCTGTGCTTAAGGAAATAGCAGGTTTGGTAGATGGCAAGGCACGCGTAATTAAAATTGATATTGATAAAAACCAGCAGGTAGCCATGAAATATGGTATTCAATCGGTACCCACACTGATGATTTTTAAAAAGGGAGAAATAAAATGGCGTCAATCAGGTGCATTACCTAAAGAACAGATAATAAGTATTATTTCTAAATATTATTGAATATTTCGTGTAGTGTTACTTTCAGCCAAAGAAATTTAATCTGCTTATCTTATCACAATCATTTTTCTTTCTTCAGAGTATGTTCCTGAATTGATTATATATAAATAGGAGCCTGCAGAAAGTTTTGTCGCATCAAAAATAATCTCCTGTTTTCCTGCATGCAGGTCAGAATAATCAAATGATGTTATTAGTTGTCCTGATATATCATAGATCATTAACTGAACATTACCTGATGATGGAAGTGAAAAATTAATATGAGTGATGTCGTTAAACGGATTAGGATAATTATTCAAAGAAGAATTACCTGATCCTGTATTCTGTATTCCTGTTGATGCAGACCATGTATAAGCATATAAGTAAGTATCATCCCAGGGTCCTCCTGATGTATAACATTCCTGCTGCTGCAGATTTAATATATTACCATTTACATCATATATATACGTGGAATGATTTGCATTATCCCATCCTCCTGATGAATTGCTTAGTTGGGCCAGGTAGTCTGCAATGCTGTTGTTCGCATTGTAAGTTGAAAAATTCTGAGTAACATCATGACATGCATTCCAGAAACAATTTTGTTCCAGATAGTAATTTGAATTACCGGCAGCATCATAACCAAAAGTAAATATTCCATTATCCAGCAACACACCTGAAGAATCCACCTGATCCGTTTCAAGGATCAACTGCTCGCCCGCATTGTATGTATATGTATACTCTTTAAAACGTTTCCATACACCGGAAGTGTAATTGTCTTCTGTATCAGTCAAACGATGACCAGCAGCATTGTTTGTATATATATGTCTTGTTACATCAGCCCATGCACCACCTGACCAGCTCTGCAGTTTCAGTTGAGTAAGAAAGCCGCTTCCATTGTAAGTGTAATCATCTTTACTCTGGTTGCTGAATGATCCCGGACCTGCCTGACGAATCGTATAATTAATGCTGTCATTCGCTAAATACGTTGTAATATCTTTATAATATGGATCCCAATATCCTCCCCAGGTGTAATTAGCATCTTCAACAATACGGTTATTTGCATCGTAAGTAAAAGTCTCAAGATTATAGTTCTGCCATACCGAATCGAAAGCCCATATTATATATGTTGATGAATCAAGAAATCCATTTGCATTGTAAGAATACACATAACGTGCATTATTTTTCCAGGCAGTGTTAACACACCAGCAAGGAGATACCTGAACAATTACTTCTGCCAGTTGTCCCTGTGCATTATATATAAGATCTTGCTGCGATATATCTACCAGATTCGCTCCCCATTGATTTTTAACGGAGATGTGATCCAGTTTCCATCCAAAGGTAAGGGACTTCTGTGTCTGTTGTAGATTGGATGTTTCTTGCGATGCAGCAGACTTTATTTTTTGAAGGTGATAATTCACCAGTTCAGCAGAAGTCACTGCAGGCTTTTTGTGCGATAACGGTGAACGGTTAAGGTTTGCTTCCCGGGCATGAATGGTTGTTATAAAGAAGAAGATCAGGACAGAGAGGGAAATGTAAAATTGTTTCATAGTGTGATATTTAAAGTATGAAAATGATCAGTTTGCTGAACAGAAGATAACTACTGCCGGGCAACAAGGCACTTTAGGTCCAAGATACAAATATGTTTTGTTGTAAGTGCAATTACAATAACTCATATGTGTTATTTTAGAGTTATTTACCAATGACGTGACGGATTTGATGCTTGCCGGTAAAAGTGGAATCTTCATTAGGGTTATTGTCAGATCTTAAGATATTTGTAGCCTTCTTTTGTCAGGTTGTAAACAGGTCGTGATTGTAATTCAGCTTTTAAAAAATCCAATATAATATTATTCAAATTAAAAATCATAGTTATGGAAAGATTTAAAATTAAATTAAGGAGATTATGCAGAATTCTGTTTGTTCCTTTTTTTGCATTCTTCCTGTTGTCGTGGGGAACATTCGGACACGAACATATTAATCATGCAGCAACTTTGTTATTACCTCCACCATTACAAACTTTTTTTTACAATCATATTGATTTCATTACTCAGGAATCAACAGTACCTGATCTTCGTAAATATACGCTTAACGATAAATCCGAAAATCCACGTCACTTTATAGATCTCGAAAACTTTGGATCTATTGATAGTCTGCCATTAAAAATGACGGATGTAAAAAGCAAATACGATGACATGTTCCTCCAGCAGAATGGAATACTACCCTGGTATATTCTCGACATGATGGATAAACTTACTTCAGCATTTAAAAACAAACGCAAAACAGAAATACTTTTTCTTGCTGCAGATCTTGGTCATTATATTGGTGATGCACACATGCCTTTGCATACTTCTGTAAATCATGATGGGCAATTAACAAATCAAAAAGGAGTGCATTCATTCTGGGAATCGGAACTGCCGGAGTTATTTGGTGACAATTATAATTTTAATGTGCCGGAAGCCATATATATTTCCAATATCCAGGCTGAAACATGGAATATCATTTCTTCCTCTCATGCTTTAGTTGATACGTTATTATCCATAGAAAAGGAAGTACACAGTCAATTTCCTGCTGATAAAATATATATGAAGGATAAGGATGGTGTTCTTCTTAAAAATAAATTTAATCAGCATCGTCATAGTATGGAGTATGCTAAAGAATTTAATACGAAACTCAATGGAATGGTTGAAAAACAGATGCGTGCTGCAATAAGTGCTACAGCAAATTTCTGGTACACTGCATGGGTAAACGCCGGTAAACCTGATCTTACTGAACTGGATGATGCAGATCTTACAAAACGTAATGCAGAACTTTTAAATAATGAACTGCAACTTTATAAACAGGGAAAAATTTCAGGAGTCCGTAACGATAAAGAATTCTGATTTAAAGTATTTTATTAATAAGGAGTCTTACTTTACTGTTTTAAAAAAAACATTCTTAAAGTAAGACTCCCTTTTAATTCTTTATTTTTCTAAGGCGTAAAATTAAAATTCGTAACAGCAGTAAAAGTTATTGGAAACTTACTCCATGTTTCCACAAATGTTCTTCCGCGAACTACTATATAATAAGTTCCACCTGATATTGCAGCAGGAAAAATCGCCTGTGCCATTCCATTCCTTAATAACGCTACTTTTTTCGTGGCAACAATTAAAGAATAGGAATTCTGATCGTGCAGTTCAATTGTAATACTATCTGCAATAGATGAACTTCCTCCCTGGCCACTATTAACCAATACAGAATCCATCATTCCAGCACCACGATAATATCCTTCTATCATTGCTTTCAGATTTAAAGTAACATTACATGCTCCTGAAACGGTAACTGCTGCAGATGCGGTTCCTGTGCATCCATTCGCATTGGTTACTGTTACGGTATAAGTTCCGGCTGCATTTACATTAATGGTTTGAGTAACTGCTGATGTTGACCATATATATGAATTAAATACTCCTGCATTTAATACTGTTGATCCCGGAGGACAAATAGTAAGTGTTCCGCTGATAGAAGGAATTGGTTTTGCATTTACATTTATTGTTCTGTTGGAAATTGCAGCAGAACATCCTGTTCCAAAGTTGGATGTTAAACGAAGTGTTACAGTTCCTGTAAAGTTTGCAGCAGGTGTATAAGTAACAGTTGCAGGTGTTGCAGTTTGTGCTATTGAACTTAATGTTCCTCCTCCTGAAATAATACTCCATGCACCCGTTGCTGCACCACCACCAACATTTGCACCGGATAAGGTAATGGCAGCAGGTAATGGAGATTGACAAACATTATTTGGTCCTCCTGCATTTGCTGTTGAAGCTGTTGTTACATTAATGAATCTGTCAGAAGTTGTATTTGTACATCCGGTTCCTGAATTAGTTGTTAAACGTAAGGTAACTAATCCCGAAAAATTTGCAGCAGGAGTATAAGTAACTGTTGCAGGTGATGCAGTTTGTGCTGTTGAACTTAATATTCCGCCTCCGGAAAAGATACTCCATGCAGCAGTTGTTGCACTTCCGCCAATAGTTGCACCTGATAATGTTATTGCTACAGGTGATGCAGATTGACATACGGTGTTTGGCCCTCCGGCATTTGCAAATGCAGCAACCAGATTGATAGTTCTGTCAGATATTGCAGCGCTGCATCCTGTTCCGAAGTTGGATGTTAATCGAAGTGTAACTGTTCCAGAAGTATTTGCAGGAGGAGTATAAGTAACAGTTGCAGGTGATGCAGTTTGTGCAGTTGAACTTAATGTTCCACCTCCTGAAATAATACTCCATGCACCTGTTGTTGCACTACCTCCAACACTTGCACCTGTTAATGTTATTGCAACAGGAGATGTTGTTTCACATGCCGTATTTGGTCCGCCTGCTGTTGCAGTTGTTATTGCATTTATATTAATTGTTCTGTTAGATGTTACAGCACTGCATCCTGATGGTATATTAGATGTTAATCGTAATGTTACTGCTCCGGAAAAATTAGCTGCCGGTGTATAAGTAACAGTTGCAGGAGTTGCAGTTTGTGCTGTTGAACTTAATATTCCTCCTCCTGAAATTATACTCCATGCTGCAGTTCCCGCACCACCACTTATTGTTGCTCCTGTTAATGTTATTGCAACTGGTGATGCTGATTGACAAACACTATTTGGACCTGCAGCATTTACACTGGGATTCTGTACAATTATTGTTCTGTCAGATGTTGCAGCACTGCATCCTGCTCCGAAATTAGATGTTAATCGCAGTGTAACAGTTCCACTGAATATTGCTGCAGGTGTATAGGTAACAGTTGCAGGAGTTGCAGTTTGTGATGTGTTGTTTAATGATCCTCCTCCGGAAATAATACTCCACGCACCTGTTGTTGCACCACCACCAACACTTGCACCACTTAATGGAATTGCAACAGGTAAAACATTCGGACATGCATATAATGTTGCACCTGCTGTTGCTGTTGGTGTTGCACTTATGGTAATCGTTCTATCCGCTGTTACTGTACTGCATCCTGCTCCTGCATTTGTTGTTAAACGTAAGGTAACACTTCCTGTAAAATTTGCAACCGGAGTATAAGTTACTGTTGATGGTGTTGCAGTTTGTGCAATTGAACTTAATGTTCCTCCTCCTGAAATAATACTCCATG
>JBDTVD010000085.1:0-11901 GCA_040007375.1 Bacteroidota bacterium
TCATCAGCCAATTTTTATTTAAAATTAGACACGCGCTAAAAGCACGCGCCAGTGAGGATTTTTAGTTCTCCAGAAAATTATTGATGCGCTACAAGCACAATGAAGTATTTACTTTCGAATAAAAATATAATTCATCAATACATTCATCAGCCAATTTTTATTTAAAATTAGACACGCGCTAAAAGCACGCGCCAGTGAATTTCTAATTTCTAATTTCTAATTTCTAATTTCTCCTTATAATTTTCCTTTTATAAACTCACCTGTAACTGATTTTTTATTCTTTACAATATCTTCCGGTGTACCAAATGCAATCAGTTTTCCACCTTCATCACCACCATCAGGACCAAGATCAATAATCCAGTCTGCACATTTTATTACTTCCGGATTGTGTTCAATGATTAATAACGTATTTCCATTTTTAACAAGTGCATTAAAAGCATCAAGCAACTTTCTTATATCATGAAAATGCAGACCTGTTGTTGGTTCATCAAAAACAAATAACGTATTGGTTGCATGATTTCCTTTTGTTAAAAATGATGCAAGTTTTATTCGTTGTGCTTCACCACCACTCAATGTACTTGATGCCTGTCCTAACTTTATATATCCTAAACCAACATCTGATAAAGGTTGAATTTTTCCTGTTATCTTCTGATGTAAACTATGATTCTTTACAGGACCTTCTTTCGGATCAAAAAAAGTAAGTGCTTCTTCAACGGTGAGATCAAGGATATCGAAAATGGAATTGCCTCTGTAATCAACAGCTAAAACTTCATCTTTAAAACGTTTGCCTTTGCATACATCACACTTTAAATGAATATCGGCCATAAACTGCATCTCCACAGTTATCACACCTTCACCCTGGCAGGCTTCACATCTTCCACCTTCCACATTAAAAGAAAAGTGTGCAGGTTTTAATCCTCTGCTTCTTGCAAGAGGAAGGTCACTATATAAAGCACGGATTTCATCATAAGCTTTAACATACGTAACAGGATTGGAGCGTGATGATTTACCAATTGGATTCTGATCAATCATTTCCGCACCTGTGATGTCAGTATAATTGCCTTCCATCTTATCATAGTTTCCTGTTGCTTCACCATAACCACCAATCATTTTTTTAATGGCAGGAAATAAAATTTTTTTCACGAGTGTTGTTTTTCCTGAACCACTCACACCTGTTATACAAGTGATAATTCCCAATGGAAACTGTACAGAAATATTTTTAAGATTGTTTTCACGTGCACCTTTTATCTCTATATATTTTTTCCATTTCCGGCGTTGCGATGGAACAGGAATTTCTTCCTCTCTTGTTAAATATTTAGCTGTAAGACTATCTTTCTGTGATTGCAATTCATCAAATCCTCCCTGGAATACGAGAGTACCACCATGTATCCCTGCTTTCGGGCCGATATCAATTAACTGATCAGCAGCACGCATAATATCTTCATCATGTTCTACTACAATTAAAGTATTTCCTGTTTGCTGCAGTGATTTTAAAACTTTAATAAGACGATGTGTATCGCGTGGATGTAAACCAATACTGGGTTCATCGAGTATGTACATCGAACCAACTAAACTACTTCCTAATGATGTTGCTAAATTGATGCGTTGCGATTCTCCTCCTGAAAGAGAATTGGAAAGACGGTTTAATGTGAGATAACCCAAACCAACATCATTGAGATATTGCAGACGGTTAGTGATCTCTGTATATATTCTTTTTCCAACAGCCATTTCCTGCGGAGAAAGTTTCATACTGCTGAAAATCTCACCTAATACCTTCACTTGCTTAAGTACTAAATCAGTTATTGAATAACCGTTTATCTTAACATAGTTGGCATCCTTTCGCAAACGTGTTCCTTTACATTCAGGACAAATTGTTTTTCCTCGATAACGACTTAGCATAACACGATACTGAATCTTATATGTTTGCTCTTCCACATGTTTGAAAAATGCATTCAGCCCTTTAAAATATTTATTTCCTTCCCACACCAGTTCTTTATGAAAATCGCTGAGTTCGAAATAAGGTTTATGAACCGGAAAATCGAATTTGTATGCATTCATTACCAGTTTATCATTCCATTCTTTCATCTTCTCACCACGCCAGCACACAATTGCATTATCATATATACTTATACTCTTATCAGGAATAACAAGATCCTCATCAATGCCAATTACAGATCCGAATCCTTCGCAGTTTTTACATGCACCGTAAGGATTGTTGAAACTGAAAAGATGTGTACCAGGTTCTTCAAAAGTAATTCCATCCAGTTCAAACTTATTCGAGAAGTCGGCAACCTGGTGCATTCCTTTTTCTGTTAATTCCCAAATCTGCAATGCTCCTTTACCTTCGTTAAAAGCGGTTTGTGCAGAGTCAGCAATTCGTGCGTTTAATTCATCATCTGCAACATCAGTAACAGCAATTCTGTCAACCAGTAAAAACAATCCCGGAATTGTAGTTGGTTCTTCAATCAGAATTTCTTTTTTCTTTTTTGCTGGAGCTTTTGCTGTTTTCTTTTTTACAACAGTTTTTAAAGAGACTATATAATCTTCAATGTCATGCACGGAACCATTTTCTATGATCCGGTTAAATCCTTTCTGCAATAAAATTCCCAATTCATCTTCAATCGGACGATCACCATGTTTATATATAGCACTGGTAAGCACTAATTTTTTTCTGTGCTGCGTTAATATATAATCAGTAACATCACTAACAGTCTGCTTCTTTACTTCCTTGCCTGAAACTGGAGAATAAGTTTTACCCATGCGTGCAAAAAGCAGTTTCAGGTAATCATATATTTCTGTGCTTGTACCTACTGTTGAACGGGGATTTCTGCTATTTACTTTCTGCTGGATGGCAATGGCAGGAGCAATTCCCAATATATAATCCACTTCCGGTTTATCCATACGTCCGATAAACTGACGTGCATAGGAGGAAAGGCTCTCCACATATCTACGTTGTCCTTCAGCATAAAGTGTATCAAAAGCAAGCGAACTTTTTCCGGAACCACTTAATCCTGTTATCACCACAAATTTATTTCGTGGGATAGCAACATCCAGCTTTTTCAGGTTATGTACTGCAGCACCTTTTATAATTATGTACTTTTTTGGATCGAGGGAATTAATATCTTTTTCAGCCTTCATAAAACGGGTGCAAAGTTACGGGAAGATGAGCTGTAAAAATGGGTAGTGAAATGAAATAATTAGTTATGAACGATGTTGAATTGAATGGAATGAAAAAAGGCTGCTTCATGACGAAACAGCCTTTTTACTATATGATAAGTTGAGTATTAGTCTACTTTATTTACTTTTCTTTCTTCGATACGGGCCGCCTTACCACTTAAACCACGCAGATAGAAGATACGTGCACGACGTACTTTACCTTTTTTATTTACTTCGATGGCAGCGATTTTTGGGCTGTTCGTTGGGAAAATTCTTTCAACACCAACACCACCTGAAATTTTACGAACTGTGAATGTTGCACTTGCTCCTGAACTACGACGTTGTAATACAACACCCTGGAATAACTGCTCACGCTCTTTAGTTCCTTCAATGATTTTATAGGTAACCGTAATAGTGTCACCAGCTTTAAAGTCTGGCCACTTTTTAAATTCTACGATTGTTTCTTCAGCAAGTTTTAGCAAGTCCATGATCTTCTAATCTTTATATCCCTCAATTGGGAGCGCAATATTAGGAATTATTTTTATAAGAAATAGTATTTTCAAGAAAAGAAATATACAGTTATCTCTTTCCATGTTGCATTGAT
This sequence comes from Bacteroidota bacterium, assembly GCA_040007375.1. Classification (GTDB taxonomy): domain Bacteria; phylum Bacteroidota; class Bacteroidia; order AKYH767-A; family OLB10; genus JANOXC01. Next base: position 3,761 of record JBDTVD010000085.1, read on the forward strand.
AATGTGCTGTTTAGAAATGATTGTTGACTACTGGTTAAGGTTCCAGCATATCAGGACGCCTTTCCTTAGTGCGTTTTACGGATTCATCAAACCGCCATTGCCTGATTTTTTCTTCGTGGCCCGACAATAAAATATCCGGCACTTTCCAGCCACGGAATTCAGCGGGACGTGAATAAACAGGTGGAGCAACAAGATTATCCTGGAAAGAATCCATCAATGCCGATGTCTCATCATTCAACACTCCGGGAAGAAGACGGATGATACTATCGCAAAACACAGCTGCTGCCAACTCACCACCTGATAAAACATAATTACCTATTGAAATTTCCCTTGTAATAAAGTGCTCTCTCACTCGTTCATCCACTCCTTTATAATGGCCACAAAGGAGGATCATATTCCTGCATAAAGAAAACTTATTTGCCAAAGGTTGATCGAGCAATTGTCCATCCGGGCTCAAATAAATTATTTCCTCGTAGGAGTTATGGGATTTCAGATCTTCAATACATAATGCAATAGGTTCAACTGTCATCACCATTCCAGCACCACCTCCGAAAGCATAATCATCTACACTTTTATGTTTGTTGGAAGCATAATCCCGAAGGTTGATCAGGTTGATTTCTACCAGACCTTTAGCAATTGCACGTTTCAATATGGAATGTTCAAAAGGACTTTTGATCAACTCAGGATGTACAGTAATAATATCTATTCGCATAGGAGATTTCGGAAGTCAAAGGTGCATATTTCAGTAATATCAGTTGAGTTTATTCAATAAATGCCTGCACTTTTTAAACAGTCTGAATCATTAATGTTCATTTTTATGAGTGGCACCGGTTTTTCAATCAGTTAAAGTCTATTTTTGTTTGCTTACAACAATTTCCAAAAGTTACTATGAAAAAAATTACATCACTATTGATTGCACTGGTTTTTACCAGCATCACACTACACACATCTGCACAGGCACCATCCATAGCCATTCAGCCATTTGCAGGTGGTTTCTCAAGTCCTGTTGATATTCAGAATTGCGGAGATTCAAGGATTTTTATTGTGGAGCAGGATGGCTACATCAGAATTATAACTGATAGCGGAACTGTTCTTCCAACACCTTTTCTGAATATCGACAACATTGTATTAAGTGGTGGTGAACGTGGATTGCTTGGTTTAGCTTTTCATCCCCATTATAAAGAAAATGGCTACTTCTATCTTTACTTTAATAACAACCAGGGGAATCTTGCAATAAGCAGATTCAATGTTTCTGCAGCTGACTCAAATGTTGCAGATGCAGCAAGCCAGTTAAATCTCATTACCATTCCTCACCCCACAAATTCCAATCACAATGGAGGTGGAATTCATTTTGGACCTGATGGATATTTATATTTCGCAACCGGTGATGGCGGAGGTGGTGGCGATCAGCCGAATAATGCACAGAATCCAGCTCAACGTTTAGGTAAAATACTAAGAGTTGATGTTGATAATGGTACTCCATATTCAATTCCTCTTACAAATGCTTATTTCAATCTTCCGGGATATGCTGATGAGATCTGGGCACTGGGAGTCCGTAATCCGTGGAGATGGAGTTTTGATCGTTTAACCGGTGATTTATGGATTGGTGATGTTGGTCAGGGTTTATGGGAAGAAGTGGATTTTGTTCCTCCATTTACAACTGGTGGTCATAATTTCGGATGGCGTTGTTACGAAGGAAATCATGCTTACAATACAGTAGGTTGCCAGGCACAGGCGAATTATGATTCCGCTGTTTATGAACTGTCGCATTCAGGAGGAAACCAGGCTATAGTGGGTGGATATGTTTATAGAGGTGGAAAGTATGGTGATATGTTCGGATATTATTTTTTCGGTGATAATAACAGCGATACTATTCATGCTTTAAAAAGAGATCCTTCAGGATTAATACACCACTACGCACCCATAACTTATAATGCATCGTTAAGTGCTTTTGGAGAAGATGCAGAAGGAAATTTATATGTAGCCAATCTGAATAATGGTGATGTTAGAAAAATAGTTTCTACAAATTGTAATCCTGTTGCATTTGTTTCGGATCTGGATACTGTTCGTGTGTGTGCTGATTCTGTTTTATTGCAATCACCTTTTGATGCTTCACAGATTTATTCATGGGCTACACCATCTGGTAATTCAGGCGGAAATCAGGTTTGGGTTTCACAGACTGGATGGGTGAAACTTACCGTAATTAATTTCAGTGCATGTTCAAATACGGATAGTGCATATTATGAAATTCTGGGAACACCGGCAGCTTCAAATTTTACAGGATTGGATTCACTGTATTGCAGTAATGGTTCAGTTGCTGATACGTTAATTGGAACTCCACTGGGAGGATTATTCATCGGACAGGGAGTAAACCAGGATGTATTTGATCCTGCAGTTTCAGGAAATGGAATCTGGATTATTAATTATGTATACACTGATTCTAATAATTGCAACAGCACATCATCACAAATAGTAACAGTAGAAACCTGTTCCTCAATAGCACAAACTGTGTCTTCAGGATTGATGATTCTGCACGTAAATACATCATCAGAATCTATAGAACTGGGAGTGAAAAGTGCTTACTCTGCACCGGCAACTTATGTACTCAATGATTGCACCGGCAGAACTGTTTCAACGGGTAAAATGAAACTGACAGAAGGGGAGCAGAGTATTAAATTACCTGTTCATGCAGAAGATGGAATATATTTCTGGACACTCTACAGCAACCAGGATGCAGTTACTTTCCGTTTTGCAGTAACCCATTAAAAATATAATGAATCCTGAAAGATTAATTATTATTTTAAAGAAACATATCTATCGCTTCGAATTAAAATATCTATATTTCGCAGCGATAGATAGTTTTTAACCAATCATACTTTAAATTAAATAGTGATTATGGCCAAAAAGAGTACATCAGTCGGATCTTCTAAAAAGACAGTTAAGAAAGAAGTCAAGAAATCCATTTCCGCAAAAAAGCCCGTTTCCAAGAGTAATCCTGTAAAGAATAAAAAACCGGTAAAGGCAGCTGCAAAATCGAAGTCTGTTAAAAAGACAGCTCCTGTTAAAACCATAAAAAAAGCTCCTGTAAAAAACACAAAAGCACCAGGAAAAACGATTGTAACAAAGACATCAGCTAAAGTAACTGCAGTAAAGAATTCAGTTTCAAAACAAAAACCGTTAGATAAAAAATCAAAAGCTGTTGTGGCTGTAAAGTCTGTAGTTAAAGCTGATATTAATTCTGCAAAAAATAAAAAGGAAAAAAATACACCTCCTTTAAAGGCGAAAGAAGTTGTTGCTCCAGTTGCTAAAGGAAAGACGAAAACTCCTCCACCTGCAGCTAAGGTAAAAGTGGATCCGGATGAAAAATTTCATAATAAAGCACAACGCATTATTAAGGAACTGGAAGAAACAATGGACATGAATAAGGTAAAGCCGCGGATTAAAGTTCCTGTGTATTCTTCACCACGTCCGAAGCAGGTGGTTCAGCAAAAATTATCGGAACCTACCAATACGAAAAAGGAAAAGTATCAACTGGAATTTGAATTCCGCTCTTCAAAAGCAATTTTGTTCAATTACCTGAGTGATTCAAGTGGAATGGCAGGTTGGTTTGCTGATGAAGTGCGTAGCAGTGATGATAAATTTGTTTTTGTTTGGGAAGGTGTTGAAGTGCATGCAAAACAAATAACTATAAAAGATCTGCAGTTGGTGCGTTATCAGTGGACGGATGAAACTGACGGTACTTATTTTCAGTTTGAAATAAAAGAAGATGATATCACTTCTGATATTGCACTCTTAGTTACTGACTGGGCAAACCCTGGAGAAAAGGAAAACAGCAGAATGCTCTGGGAAACTCAGGTACAGGAACTCCGGCAACTTCTGGGAATTCACTAACTTTATATAAAGAGTGTTTTAATTAACTCTGCATAAGTTTTACTTCCTTCACTAACCAGATCTTCGGCAGCATCAATAGAAATTTTTCTGCTGATTTTTAAGAACGGATGTTGATGCACATTAAAGTCAGACTGCATTACCTTCTCCAGTGAAAGATAATTATTTTCTTTGAAATGATATTCCCAGGGAGTATGATTGATATTTATAAAATATCCTTTACCAGTTAAATTATTCAGTCGTGTTTCAGGAGATGATAACATGGATTTATATTTTCCTGAGAGATGTAATGTAAAACTGATTTCATTTCCCCACCAACACATGCTACGGAATGCAAAAACATCTTCCTTCTTAAAAATTCTTGGATGATCCAGTACCAGCCAGGGGAAGCCCAGGTAATTTTCGCCCTTACTTATTTTCCCGGATTTATTGAATATTTCATCAGGAAGTAGAGAATGATATTCCGCATTATACTTTTTCAACTCCTCATTAAGAAGCCCTAAAAGCTCCATTAACTTATGCATTACTGCTTTTTTAAGTATGAAAAATTCCTTCTGTGTCAATAAGGATCGCTCTTCATTTGTCAATCGTGTTTTTTCTGTCATACAGTATCCAAACTTACGGTATTTTTGCAACCTCGCAGAAGACCGTCAACAGGAATGAAAAAACTCCATCGCTTAATTATCTCGTCTTTTGCCGGCCCTTTTGTAATGACTTTTTTTATTGCTCAGTTTATTTTGCTGATGCAGTTTCTCTGGAAATATATCGACGATCTTGTTGGAAAAGGTCTTGATACAATGGTGATTGTTGAATTGCTGTTTTATACTTCTGCCAATCTTGTTCCACTTGCTTTACCATTGGCAATTCTTGTATCATCCATCATGACGTTTGGTAATCTTTCTGAACATTTTGAAATTACTGCTGCAAAGGCTTCCGGTATCTCATTGCAAAAACTGATGCGTCCATTATTTGTAACTGCATTTATAATAAGCATGTCAGCATTTTTCTTTTCCAATTATATATTGCCTCTTACCAATTTAAAAATGGGATCATTGCTTTATGATATTCGTCAGCAGAAACCGGCACTGTCAATTCGTGAAGGTGTTTTTTATAATGGCATTGAAGGATACAGTATTAAAGTTGGTGATAAGGACAGAGACGGAAAGACCATCAGGAATGTGATGATTTATGATCATACCAGGAGTGGAGGAAATAAAAAAGTTATAGTTGCAGAAAGTGGAACTATGACAACTACTGCGGATGATCATTTCCTGGTAGTGAATCTGAATAACGGTGCCAGTTATGAAGAACAGGATAAACATAAAGAAGGATTCAACAGTCATCCGCTGATGAGAAATAATTTTAAGAATTATACTATCCTCTTCGATCTCTCCCAGTTTAAATTAAGTCGTACCAATGAAGACATGTTTAAAGGTGGACATCAGATGATGAATCTGACACAACTGAATTCTTCTATTGATAGTTTAAAAATTGATTATTCCCGAAGGTTGAAAGAGATTTCTAATAATATGAGACCTTATTATCTTTTTCTGCGTGACAGTAATTTTTATAAAGGTGTAAATGCTGCAAAGGCAGTAGCGATTCAATCACCCGTTGCAGGTATACAGCGCAATCCATTATTTGTAAATGCACTTAATTCTGCACGAGGATTAAAATCCTATTCATACAGCAGTTCAGAAGATCTGGATAACAGGCAGTATCTTGTTGCCAAGTATAAAGTAGAATGGCATCGTAAGCTTACATTATCTGCCGCGTGTTTTATTCTATTCCTCATTGGTGCACCATTGGGAGCAATTATCAGGAAGGGAGGAATGGGTTTACCACTGGTAATATCTGTTCTCTTTTTTCTTCTGTATCACATAACAAGTATTACCGGAGAGAAACTGGCAAAAGAAGGAGAGATTGAACCTTTGCGTGGAATGTGGTTTTCATCAGCAATGCTCCTGCCTGTCGGTTTGTTTCTTATATATAAAGCTACACACGATTCAGTTATTTTTGATACAGAATTATATAAAAGTTTTTTTAAACGATTTAAGAAGAAGAAGTGAAAGTACTGCAGTTATGTCCGCGCATTCCTTATCCTCCAGTTGATGGTGGTACAATTGGAATGTATAATCTCAGTAATTCATTAGTTGATTACGGTGTGGAAGTGAAAGTGCTGGCATTTAATACCAGTAAACATTTTGTGGAAGAAAATAAAATCAACCCGCATTACCGTTCAACACATCAGCTGGAATCAGTTTACTTAGATAATTCCGTAAAACCATTGAAAGCTTTTCTTAATATATTCAGCAGTGAGTCCTATAATATTTGTCGCTTTTATTCTGAGGATTTTAGTGCTAAACTAAAGGATATTCTCCGTAAAAATGATTTCGATATTGTGCAGATGGATTATATCACCATGGCATTATATATAAAGGATATCAGAGAAATTTCCAAAGCCAGGATCGTTCTTCGTGCACACAATGTTGAACACCGCATCTGGAAACGACTTGCTGCGGAAGAAAAAAATCCTTTTAAAAAATGGTATCTTACTCTTCTTGCAAAACGTCTTTTAATATATGAAAAAAGTGTACTTCAGCAGATTGATGCACTCGTAACATTAACAGAGGAAGAAACAATCATTTTCCGCGAAATGGGTTATACAGGCCCTGTATGTATTGCACCCACTTGTTTTTATATTTCAGAAATGCCACCTATAGAAGCTGTGAGTGGATTTTCATTATTCCATCTTGGTGCAATGGACTGGAGACCCAACCAGGAAGGAATGGAATGGTTCCTCATTAAAGTATGGCCGCGTATTCGTGACCGATGGAAGGAAATATCTTTATATATAGCAGGAAATAATATGCCTGATCGTTTTTTCAATTATGCTGACAGCCGTTGTAAGGTGGAAGGCCGTGTTCCGGATGCACAGGCTTATATGAATCGTCACAGTTTAATGATTGTTCCCTTGCTTGCAGGTAGTGGTATTCGTGTTAAAATTGTTGAAGGAATGGCGTTGGGAAAAACTATTATCTCCACTTCACAAGGTGCAGAAGGGCTTCACTATAAGCATATGGAAAATATCATCATTGCAGATACAGAACAACAGATGATTGATGCTGTTGATTTATGTTTTTCTAATCCTGAATTAATGAAAGACATTGGAAAAAATGCGCGTCATCTTGCCGAAGATTATTACGACATGAAAAAAGTAGGTGCCAATGTTGCGAAATTTTATAGCACGCTACTGCAATAATAATTATATATATAAAAAAAAAGACAGCCTTACGGGGCTGCCTTTTTACGTTTTAAATTTAAATCAATCATTCTAACATTACTCTCCGAAGCTGATGAACTGCAATCTTACGGCACTGCGAATTCGTATCAACTTTTTCCTTTAACAGAATACATCCTGTTTTATATTAAACGGGTTCAGTTTTCAGACATCAGGGTTCGGAACAGCCTTACGGGGCTGCTCCTTTGCCTGACAATCAACCTAAAACCTAACCATAAACCCTTATGAATAGTTTGTATTTTTTTTAAGAACACTTTATCATTTATCCGGTAACCTGGTTGCTGATATTACAAAGTTTAACGCCTTTGTATGGAAAAGGTTCACCATTTAAGAGAATGAATTACAGGTGTAAGAAACATCAGGATTACGAGATATTTTCCCTCTGAAAAATTGGCTCTTGATAGATTTAAAGCATGTTGAAATTGTAATGTGAAGCTCAGCCCTGATTCATTTTCAACAAGGAGGAATGAAAACAAACGTTTTCCTCCACTTTATGGATAATTAATGGTGATTCTCAGCGATGGGTTTTGTACTTTTGCACCGTGAAAATGTCAGCTAACGGTACATCTTCTATTATGCTTCATCGTGTGGAGGAAGCAATAGAAGATTTCAAAAACGGAAAAATTGTAATTGTTGTAGATGATGCTGATCGTGAGAATGAAGGCGATTTTATTGCATCTTCCCATTGTGCAACACCTGAACTTGTAAATTTTATGGCCACACACGGCCGCGGACTAATTTGTGTAGCACTTTCAGAAGAGCGATGTGAAGAACTGCAGTTACCTATGATGGTAAACAAGAATACTGCATCACATGAAACTGCATTTACTGTTAGTGTGGATTTGCTGGGTCATGGTTGCACAACCGGAATATCAGCTTCTGATCGCTCGAAAACAATTAAAGCACTTGTTGATCCTGCAACACAACAGGAAGAACTGGGAAGACCAGGTCA
>JBDTVD010000086.1:0-11803 GCA_040007375.1 Bacteroidota bacterium
CATCTTTCAATGATTCTGCTGAACCTTTTCCAACATCACCAAAACCTGCAACAACAGCAACTTTACCGGCAAGCATTAAATCTGTTGCACGACGGATTGCATCAACCAATGATTCACGGCAACCGTATTTATTATCGAACTTGGATTTTGTAACAGAATCGTTAACGTTAATTGCAGGAACAGCTAAAGTACCATTCTGCATACGCTCGTATAAACGGTGAACACCTGTAGTAGTTTCTTCACTTAATCCTTTGATGTTTTTAATCAGCTCCGGATAATTATCAAAAACCATATTGGTTAAATCACCACCGTCATCTAAAATCATATTTAACGGCTGCTGATCTTCCCCAAACAATAAGGTTTGCTCAATACACCAGTCAAATTCTTCAGCATTCATTCCTTTCCAGGCATAAACAGAAATACCGGCAGCAGCAATTGCAGCAGCAGCATGATCCTGTGTTGAAAAAATGTTGCAGGATGACCAGGTAACTTCCGCTCCCAGTTCCACAAGCGTTTCAATTAACACTGCAGTCTGGATAGTCATGTGAAGGCAACCAGCGATCCTTGCACCTTTAAGTGGTTTGGAAGGACCATATTCTGTGCGTAACGACATCAGTCCGGGCATCTCTGCTTCCGCTAATTTTATTTCTTTGCGGCCCCATTCAGCCAGAGTCATGTCTTTTACCTTAAACTTTACGAAGTTTTCAGTTTTTGTCTTAATCATATTAGTACGAAATTTTGCGCGAAGTTATAGTTTTACCCCATCTGCTACAACATAATTTAATATGCCGTTAAAACATCTTACCTCTTATTTACAAAACAGCAGACTTGCACTGTGGCATATCACTGAATCCAGACAGGAACTGGAGGACAAGCTGCACCTAATAGACAGGTCGGATCTCACAAGAGAGGAGCATTTTAAATCAGAGAAAAGAAATTTTGAATGGCTGGCAACACGGAATATGCTGGCAGTGATAGTTGATGAGAAGGCAGGCATTGAATATGATGATTGTGGCAAACCACATTTGATAAATTTCCCGGGACATCTTTCCATTTCCCATTCCTGGCCGTATGTCTGTATTTTTTATCATCCTGAAAAAGCAGCAGGTGTAGATATTGAATTGATGAATGACAGGATATTAAAAATCAGGAAGAAGTTTGTGAATGACAGTGAAGAGTTGTGGCTGAAGGACGTGGAAGAGATTAAAGGACTGTTCCTTATTTGGGCTGCTAAAGAAGCGGTTTTTAAAATGCTGGGTGGTGGAGGAATACTTTTTAAAGAGCACCTGGAACTTAAACAGGTAGATTTAAGTATTAAGGGAAAAGCGACCATCTGCTTTATGAAAGAAAAAACCCACCAGGACTTTACAATTTACTACGAGTTTTTGGATGACATGATACTGGTTTATACTATTGCAAACGATCAAGAGGTTGTATGAAAATTTATCAGCAGATATTAAATAATAAAAATGCAGGGAAGAAGCAGCTGGCTGTTTTAGTTGATCCTGATAAAACACAGGGTGATGATTTAAAACGCCTGGGAGAACTTGCAATGAATGCAGGTGTGGATTATTTTTTTGCAGGAGGAAGTTTACTCACTACTGGAAATATTACAGATTGTGTTACCGGATTAAAAAATGCCTGTGATATTCCTGTAGTTATTTTTCCGGGAAGTGTGCAGCAGGTTACTCCGGAAGCAGATGCTGTTTTATTTTTATCACTTATCTCCGGAAGAAATCCTGATCTGCTGATTGGTCACCAGGTTACTGCTGCACCGATCATCAAACAGTTTAAACTGGAAAGTATTTCTACCGGATATATATTAATTGAAAGTGGAAATCATACTGCAGTTCAGTATATCAGTAATACAATTCCAATTCCTGCTGATAGAAATGATATTGCTGCTTACACTGCATTGGCTGGAGAAATGTTAGGTATGAAATTAATTTTTGCAGAAGCAGGAAGTGGAGCACTCAACCCTGTTAGTGAAGCAATGATTGAAAAAATACGATCAGAAATTTCTATTCCATTAATTACAGGAGGAGGAATACGAACACCTGAAAAAGCAATTGCCAATTGTAAAGCAGGAGCGGATTTAATTGTTGTTGGAAACAGTATTGAGAAAGACAAGAATCTTATTCAGCGGATGGCTGATGCTGTGCATGGTATTTAGTATCAAGTAGCTAGTATCTAGTAAAAAAAATGAAGAATTAAAAATTAAGGATGAAGAATTGCATCTTCTTAAACACAGAAGTATTTTTCAATTTGAATTTATAATTTTTAATTTATAATTTACTTCAGTCCCATGTTTTCTGAATGATGATTTCGTTTAATTTTTTTGATTTTGTCAGGGTCATTATTGTCTGAATCAATGCAACAATCACCACTAATATCACCGCAAGGAGCCAATTAAAATTTCTCGATTTTAAAAACTCAGATGTTGAATTACTGATGCAAAAAAAATGGGAGCAATAAATAACAAGAGTAGGCATGCAGGCATATATCCCTGAAAGGATAACCATAATTGAAAAGGCATATTTGTGTTTTCTTGTTGTCGCATTCATGGAATCTTCTATCCAGTAAGCAACACGGATGGGTATTAGTAAAACAAGAACCATAAAGGTCAACATAAAAGCAATTTTATATCCTGTTTCAAAAGCACCAGACTTTTCTGCAATAAAATGTTTCAGACTATCAATTGCACGCCAGTTGATATAATACCAAACCAGTGTGAAAACCACATAAGCATAAACATTCAGCGCAATATCAGCCAATATTTCATATATAAAGTTTCTGAGTGAATCCGAACCAGGTATATTATTGTCCCTCCATTCCTGCCGTTCAGCTACAGCTATCGGAATCTTATGCTCAGGAACCTGATCCTGAAAAATATTACTTGTAATATATATGTACATCAATCCAATCATATCTGCAAAGAACATAACAATGATCAGCATTCCCGTAACCATGCTATCTTGCCCTATTGCAATCAATGAAAAAAAGAGCACTGAAATTCTTAATATAATGCGAACAAACAATCCATAGATAAGCGCATAAGATGGATTAATAATAAGAACCTCACTGTTTTCTTTTTCCAGTTCAATAAGGCTTTTCTCCGCACGAACCCTTATTATCCATAGTTTAAACTTTAAAGCAAAATATTCAGCTGGAAGGATTAACAGACCAATAATTCCAACCAAATAATTCTTTTCTCCAAACTCCAGGCTTTCAATAATATTCGGGGCAACAGTAATAGAGTATAACGCAAACCATGCATAGGCATAAATGCTGTTCAATAGATAAAACCTGAAAACACTTAATACTTGTTTCAATAATGATAGGATGATCGCAACAAATATAATCTAACAGAATGAAGAGTTACATCTCTTAACCATAGAAGTATTTTCATTTCTGATTTTAAATTTACACTTTCAATCTTATAATTACTCATAAAAAAAGGGAGGCACAACCTCCCAGATAAAATCAATTATTAATTCTTAATTTTTCATTATTAATCCCACAAAAAAGGGAGGCATAACCTCCCAGATAAACTCAATTATTAATTATTAATTCTTAATTTTTCATTCTTAATTAAATCGCCATAGCGTCTTCCTTCCTCACCTGATTCGCATTCTTTTTAAATTTGATTTTAAATCGTCTGCTGAAATATGCAGGATCTTTAAAGCCAACAAAGTGTGCAATCTCCTGTACATTATCAGGTGTTGTGCGTAACAGACTATGCGCTTTTTCCAATCTTTGATTTTCTATATAATCCTGCAGATTAGTATTCGTCATAGTTTTAAAAAACTGACCAACGTAATCTTTACTCACATAAGCAAGTTCTGCAATACGCTGATTGGTTAATTCTTCGTTCAGATTATTCTGTATATATTGTATGATATTCACCAGTCGTTTATCCAAAAGGAAATTAATCTTTTCAAAATTCCTTTTATACTCCGGTTTACTGGCAATAAATCTGCAGATATTTACAATCAACTGATCGGAAAGATCACGCATCAAACGTTCTTTACCCAAACGTCGTTCTTCTTCTTCCTGAATGATGGTACGCATCAGGTAATCCATCTCTTCATTAAAAGGAATAATAAAACAGGGCATTTCCAATATTGCAAAAAACTGAATGGCTCCATACACCTGGGCATCAAAACCCATAATGGAAAATAAGTCTTTGCTTTCTGCTTCTGTTTTTCTTCTGCAGTTTACTGAATGCAGATAGTGCTCACGCTGTTCCGGTGATGTAAATCCATCATGACCAAAAACAGGATAGTTTGTCGTCAATCCATGACGCAAATAAATAGGACTTCCTACCGGCATAAAATAAAAGTCGCCTGGTTTAATCCTTGTAAAATTCCGCTCACCGAAACAATGCCCGCTGTTAACCTGTATCAGAATGTTCCGTGGTTCAACGGATGCATTCAATTCAACTGGTCGTATTACTTCTCGTAAACTTGATTTGTAGTATTTTACATGCAGTGATTCAATGATGCGATTGAAGGTTTCATCTCGCATAATTCATGAAGGTTGTTTAGAATGATAAATAATGTAGTAATATTCGGTACTCTTATATTCAGATGCAGGTTTTGGAAACTGCAAACAGAAATCTTTGTAATAAACAGGTTGCTCATAGGTATGCCTGATGTTACCATATTTGCACCATGAACGAACTGGAAGTTGCAGGCTTTTTATTTGGCGTTGCGGGCGTTGTTCTTACGCTGAAAGAAAATGTGTGGTGTTTTCCTGTTGGCCTCATAAATGTTGCTGTCTCGCTATTCCTGTTTTATAATCAAAAGCTTTATGCTGATGCAATCCAGCAAAGCGTTTATATAATCCTATTGACGTACGGCTGGTTTGGATGGTTGCACGGAGAAAAGAAAAATGTACTTCAGATTTCAAAAAGCACTTCCTCTTTGTTGATTTCCTGTTTATTTATATGGATGACAGGAACATTTATTCTGGGATATCTTTTACAAAATTATACAGATGCCTCCACTCCCTGGCCCGACTCAGCAGCCACCATTCTGAGCTTCATTGCACAGTGGATGATTGCTAAGAAAAAACTGGAAAACTGGTTGCTGTGGATCGTTGTTAATATCTCCTATATTGCTATCTATGTATATAAAGATCTGCTGCTGTATGCTGTTTTGTTTTTTGTTTACCTGATATTGGCTTTAGCAGGATTTTATGCATGGAAAAAAGAAATGAAAACTTATGCCCGTTAAAAGAATTGCAGTTGACGGACCTGAATCCACAGGTAAAAGTGAGCTTGCTGTTTTACTGGCAGAGGAGTTTCATGCAGGTGTTGTTCCAGAAGCTGCACGGATTTATCTGCAGCAGTTAGGACGTACATATATAAAGGATGATCTTTTGGAAATAGCAAAACTGCAATGCAGGTATGAAGATGATGCTGCTCTAAAACACAATATTATTTTTTGTGATACCACATTACTGGTAATTAAAATATGGAGTGAATATAAATTCGGAAACTGTGATCCGTGGATTGAACAGGAATATCAGAACAGAAATTATGATCTCAGTCTGCTGACCAATATTGATCTTCCGTGGCAGGATGATCCAATGCGTGAACATCCTTTTGAAAGACAAATTCTGTTTGATTGTTATCACCGGGAAATGATGAGAAAAAAAATCAATTACGAAATTATTACAGGCGTTGGAGAAATGCGGAACAGTCGCGCAATTGAGTTCTGTAAAAAAATAATCAATATTTAACCAGCGTTTTTGAAATATCTCTTTCCTTATAACTGATTTTCAATATATATATTCCAGGCTGAAGTTGAGAATCGCCGACACTAACCATTTTACTTGAGCTGATTATAATTGGTGTTGTTACTTTCTCACCCTGCATGTTATACAGATTTACTTTTTCAGGATAGCTGTTTAACTGCAACTGCCAGTAATCTGATGTCGGGTTGGGATATATATATGTATGATCCGTATTTTGAATTGCACCAACACCAGATGTTCCACTGGTAACAATAAACTGCAGCATCATGCCCATATCTTCATGTGCTAAATTATGACAGTGATACATATACGGAATAGAGTCATCACTAAAATCCTCAAACTTTGTAATCAGCGAAACAGTTTCACCAGGTTTTACAAGAACCACATCCTTCAATCCTTTTTCATACATGCCCGGACCAGAACCATTTCTATGCAATATATAAAACTGCACATCATGAATATGCATCGGGTGAGCCATGTTTGAATTATTGGCGATATTCCAGATTTCAATATCACCTAACCGCATGGTATCATTAATTATCATGTGATCATAAGTGGTGTTATCCATCATAAAATTTCCCTGACCACTTACCATACCCAATCCACTTACCTCTTTATACCTTATACGGTTTGCATTTACCGGATTCCATGGCGACAACGGAATAAGATTAACCGGAACAGTAAGAACAGGATTTGCCGTTGGTGTAATTACATTCAGTTGCATAATATTAAAATCCACTGCTTCAAGCGGACCGTTCCCTCCCATCATTCCTGTTATTGCACCGGGAATATCAGATGCCATTTCAGAAGCAAAACTTTTTAGAATAAAAGAAGTGCCCGGAGTATCAACAGAGAGATCAATTAATATTTCAACACGTTCGCCATTTGCAAGTAGAAGACGATTCGTTGAATAAGGCTGATCAATTAAACCACCATCATTTCCTATCACATAAAAATTACGCTGATCACTGAAACCCAAATTATATACACGTGCATTAGACCCATTCAACAAACGCAGACGAACTATCTGTGCAGGGCAATTTAGATAAGGATGAATAGTGCCATTCACCTGCATGGAATCACCCAATGCATTTGCCAGCATCTGACCGGAGATACTGTATTTTTTATCCTGAAGAATAACTGGAAAATCATCAACACCATAAGTGCGGGGAAGATTCAGCAAACCTTCTGCAGAATCTTTAACGATAATCATTCCTGCCAGACCACTGTTTACCTGTGGCAATGTGTTCATATGTACGTGAGGATGGTACCAGTATGTTCCGGCATTATTCAACACTTTAAAATGCGCATACCATGTTGTTCCCGGATTTATAGTAGTATGTGGACCACCATCATATAATGCAGGCACATGTAAGCCATGCCAGTGACAGGAGGTAACTTCAAAAAGATTATTAGTCACATTAATAAATACAGAGTCGTTTTTCTGAAACACAAGTGTGGGACCCAGATAATCGCCATTTATCCCATAAGTATCAGTAGTTAATCCGGGAAAAAACTGTCTGGTAGATGCATTAAAAGAAAGATTGAAATTATTTCCTGAAAGAACAGGAGGAATAAATAATTGGTTATTATAAGCCTGACCTGAAATATTTTCTGAAAGTAAAAGAAGTATTATCACAAAACTATAAACCTGGGACTTATGCATATTTTCTCTTTATTGAAGGGTTAAAAGTAAAATATTCTTCAACGTTGGCACAGGATAAATATCATAATGATTAATTCAGAAAATTAATGATTTCAACAAAGTAGTTTCGAAATTTTTCAAAAATGGAAGTTTTTGAATGTTAAAAGAATTTACCTTAGCAAAAAAATAACAACTTTAACTAAAACTATTTCTCATGAAAAGATCAATTACAAAAATTTCATTAATCCTTGCAACTGCTGCTTTTTCAGCACAGTTTGCCAATGGACAAGCATTTACGGAGGGTTTTGAAGATATCACTACCCTTCCAGGATGGACCCTGACTAATATGAGTAATCCTGCAGGTACTGAGGATTGGGCTCAAGGTTACAGCACTTTGGCTAATCAAACTTATTACTTCACAGCCAACTCGGGTTCTGACTCGTCATTTATCTGTGGAAGCTTTAACAACACTTCTGGTGCTGGTATTATCAGCAACTGGCTGATTTCTCCACCTGTAGCTCTAACAACAGGTGATGTTATTTCTTTCTGGACACGTTCTACAGATCTTGCAGGAACTGTTTATCCAGATCGTTTACAAGTTTGGCATTCATTAGTTGCAAGTACTAATGTAGGAGTTGACGAAAATTCTATTGGTGATTTCACTGAGAATCTGTTTGACATAAATGGTACTTATACTACAACTGACTATCCATTTATATGGACTTTATATTCTTCAACACTTTCGTTAACTGCACCTGTAACGGGTAATTTTGCATGGCGTTATTTTGTTGAAGATGGTGGTCCATCTGGTGCAAATTCATTTCTTATTGGTATTGATGATGTAACATTTGCTCCGGGTGGTGTTGGAATAAACCAGAATTCAAAACAAGGTATTGCAATCAGCGCTTATCCAAATCCAGCTATCGATCAGATTACTTTTGATTTAGGTGCTGCTCTTTCTTCAAATGCTGCTATCACAGTAACTAATGAACTTGGAAAAACTGTTATGCACGGCAACATGAATAAAGGTACTAAAGCACAGATTGTGGATATAAGCAAACTTTCTGCTGGTACATACATCATTCAGGTAACTGATGCTGATGGAAATGTTTACCGTTCACATTTTGCTAAGCAATAATTAAAATCATAATTTTAAAAAACCCTGTCCATCCGGATGGGGTTTTTTATTTTTTTTGAATCCTAAATCCCTTATTTTCAAAATCATTTTTAGCGCTGGCACCACAATTATGGCTTCTTATGTCAATCAGAAGTAAAAGAAGGAGAGGGTGTAAAATAAATTTAAAGTTTTGATGGTTTTGACATTTAACCGATTTCCTTAATATTGTGCCTCCTTAATAGAAAAATACTTAACTATACTATTTACAAATAACTTAATTAAAAAAGAAAACTATGAGCCAGACAAAATCAGGATCAGGCATTCAGGGTATGTTAGCTGCGATAGTGATTCCAAGTACGCTTGTTATCGCAATCGTAATTTACAAATTCATTATGGGTGCTCCCAGTAATTTCCAGGATAACAACCCTGAGTTGAATCCTCTTCCCGGTAATTTCCTCGGAATTATTTACAAAGGTGGAGTTATTGTTCCGGTACTTATGTCCTTGCTGATGATCGTAATTACATTCGTTATTGAGCGTTTTATTACGATTGGAAAATCAAGAGGTAATGGAAGCATTGATTCTTTCATCTTTAAATTACGCAGCTCCCTTTCAAAAGGTGATCTGGATGGAGCATCAAAAGAGTGCGACCGTCAACAAGGTTCTATTGCTGCAGTAGTGAATGCAGGACTGCGTTCTTATCGTCAGATGGATGCTGATAAAGGGATGGATAAAGAACATAAGATTGCAAGCATTCAAAAAGAAATTGAAGAAGCAACAACACTGGAGCTTCCAATGCTTTCAAAAAATCTTGTTATCATTTCTACCATTGCTTCCATTGCAACTCTGATGGGTTTGTTAGGAACTGTGTTAGGTATGATCCGCGCCTTTGCTGCACTTGCACAAGCAGGTTCACCAGATGCTGTTGCATTAGCAACCGGTATCTCTGAGGCGTTGATCAATACAGGTCTTGGAATTGGTACTTCTGCAGTAGCAATTATATTCTATAATTATTTCACAAATAAGATTGATGGAATCACTTATGGAATAGATGAAGCAGGTTACTCCATCGTGCAGACTTTTACAGCCAAGAATTAATTGGTTGAAATTTTTCGAAAGAAAATCAAAGAATCAGAAGTTCAATTTTTACTTAAAAAATTAAGAGCATATGCCTAAAGTAAAGATGCCAAAGAAAAGCCCGTCACTGGACATGACTCCAATGGTGGATCTGGCTTTCCTCCTGGTAACCTTCTTTATGCTAACGACTCAATTCCGTCCTGACGAACCTGTAGTAGTGGACATGCCTTCGTCCATTTCACAAAAAATACTTCCTGATAATGTAATGCTGATCACAGTTGATTCAGTAAACAGAGTATTTTTTGATATTACAGGAAAAGATGTACGTAGAGAGTTATTGCAGAAAGTGGGTGATAAGCATGGCGTGAAATTTACGGAACAGGAGATTAACCGGTTCAGTGTAATGTCAACATTCGGAATGACTGTTCAACAGTTAAAACAATATCTGCCATTAGGTGAAATGGAACGCAAAGCATTTATGAAACAGAGTAAAGGTATACCCTACGACTCTCTGAATAATCAGCTTGCAGACTGGATCTATTATGGACGATTTGCCGATGCAGCCAAAGCAGGAAGTGCAGAAATAAAACGCGATAGAAACAAAGAACTCCGTTTTGCTATAAAGGGTGATGGCAATGCAAATTATACAGCTATCAAACGTGTTATAGATGTGTTTCAGGAAATGAAAGTAAACCGATTTAATTTAATCACGAATCTGGAAGCAGATCCGAATAAACCTTCTTAAACCATGGCAGAAGTACAAAGTAACGACGGCGGGGAAAAGGGCGGGAAGCATAAGAAGAAACGTGCTAAAAAGAATTCCACTCATATCGACATGACGCCGATGGTGGATCTTGCATTTTTACTCCTTACTTTTTTTATGCTTACTACAACATTCGGTAAGCCGAAAACGATGGAAATTACAATGCCTGTGAAACCGGAAAACGAAACAAAGAATGAAGTAAACAATGCTTTAACTATTCTTCTAACAGGTGATGACAAAGTTTATTGGTACTTCGGTGAATTAAAACCGGAAACGCAATTGACAAAAAGTAGTTTTGGCAATGATGGCATTCGGAAAGTAATCCTGGATCACAATCAAAATGCGGTAACTAAAATTACTCAACTTCGTGAACAGGCTTTGAAAAATCACATGGCCGATACTACACTTCACAGGATGGAAGTTGATGTAAAAGGTGAGAAAGCATCGGTTATGGTGCTGGTAAAAACAGATGATAAAGCGAAGTATAAAAACGTTGTTGATATGCTTGATGAGCTGAATGTTTGTTTCGTTGGTAAATATGCATTGGTTGATATTATGCAGAAAGAATTTGATTTAGTAAACGCACAACCCAAGTAAGACTATGGCAGATCTAATAAAACTGAATTGGGATAACGTTGTATCACCGGAACGAAATGAACTGGTTTTTGCAAATCGTTTTAAAGAATATGGTGCTTATCCCATTAGAACAAGCTACCGTAAAACAACAGCAATTGCATTGATTGCTTCAGTAGTATTATTTTCATTATTTGTAAGTGCTCCGGTGATCATTAATTATTTCACTGCAAATGATAATGCTGCTGCTAACAGCAATATTGAAGTTACGGTTGAGCTGAAAGAACCTCCTCCGATTGATGAGAATGAACCACCACCTCCTCCGCCACCTCCTCCGCCACCAACAATAGAAACAGTGAAGTTTACACCTCCTGTTGTTGTGGATCGTGAGATTGAAGAAGAACAACCACCACCACAGGAAAAACTTGCTGAAACAACTGTAAGCACAGTTACCCAGGAAGGTGAAGAAGGCGGAACAGAACCATTACCGGAAGCCGTTGTGGAGGATCCGAATGCAAATGCAGTTCTTACTATTGTTGAAGAAATGCCAACATTCCCGGGTGGTGAAGGTGAGCTACAGACTTACTTAAAGAAGAATATTAAATATCCTCCGTTAGCACGTGAAAATGGAATTACAGGACGTGTATATGTTAACTTTATTGTTGACAGAGAAGGTAAAATAAAAGATGCAAAAATATTACGTGGGATTGGTGGAGGATGTGATGAAGAAGCTTTACGGGTAGTGCGTTCAATGCCTTCCTGGAAACCTGGTAAGCAGAACGGACGATCTGTAAATGTTTCCTTTAACATGCCGATATTTTTTAATCTTCAATAAAATTTATTCTGATAAAAACATTCAACCCCTTTCT
>JBDTVD010000087.1:0-11678 GCA_040007375.1 Bacteroidota bacterium
TATTTTTACCTATTGTATGAAGGTTATACCGTCATTATATTTGCCGTCACCTATCATATATAAAATGCGGAACCTAACGCCAAAAGAAGAAGAAATAATCAGACTGGCCGGACAAGGAAAGCCAAGAAGAGAGATTGCCAAAACTCTGAATGTAAAGGAAGGAACCATCAATACACATTTTAAATCTATATATATTAAGACTGGAGCTCACAGTATGGCAGAGATTGCTATCTGGGCAGTTAGGATGGGTTATGTTTAAAAGGAATCGGGATCACGGGTTTTTGTAATTTTTGAAAGGAAGATCAGTATAGTTTTTTTGAAATGTGGTAATAATAGTAATACGGGCGCATTTTTTTAGATGAGAAGTAATATTCTGTAATTTATTTCCTCTATGAAAAGTAAGGTGAATATTAAAGGGCACCCTTTGCATCCAATGCTGGTAATGTTTCCTATTGCATTTTTTACTGCAACTATGGTGTTCCGGTTTTTAAGTTTACTGATGCGCGATGCATCATTTGCACAAACTTCCTTTTACATGAATGTTGCTGGACTTTTTTGCAGTGTTGCTGCAGCTGTTCCCGGCATTATCGATTATACTTTTACAGTTCCACCGGGAAGCACTGCAAAGAAGCGCGGAGCACGTCATGGTATACTGAATGTAATAGTCATTTTATTATTTCTGATGGCATTGTTGCTGGGACTAAATTTCCCCACGATGCAGGTTCCTGTTTTATTGGTTGAAATGGCCGGTGTAGCAATTATGATAGTTGCTGGTTGGCTGGGAGGTACTCTGGTGAGCAGAAATCAGATTGGTATTGATATCAGGTATGCCAATGCTGGTAAGTGGAAGGAACTATATATAAAGCAAAATAGTGATTTAGTGGAAATTGGTCCTGATAATTTATTATTAAACCAGATGATGCTTGTACACGTTAAAGGCAAACGCATTGTGATTGCAAAAACGGAAAATGGTATTGCTGCATTTAATGACCGTTGTACACACAATGGAGGTTCACTGGCTGCAGGTTCATTAATTCGTGGTGT
Organism: Bacteroidota bacterium; assembly: GCA_040007375.1. Lineage (GTDB taxonomy): Bacteria > Bacteroidota > Bacteroidia > AKYH767-A > OLB10 > JANOXC01. The sequence goes on from JBDTVD010000087.1 coordinate 1,045, forward strand.
AGTGCAATGTCCCTGGCATGGTTCGCAATTTGATACAGTTACCGGTGAAGCAATTTGCGGACCTGCTCACAGAGGAGTTAAAATGTATAGTGCTTTTATAAAAGATGATATTATTATGCTGGAACTTATTCCCGGTAATGAGAGTGAGTTAATTAAAATTACGCATACAGAAGTTAAATAAAGAACCATTACTAAAAAACTCCTATGGATTTTCAATCACAATTGTTCTATCTTTTTATTCTTGCAATTCCCGTTGCATGTATTGCATGGACAGTAACTCATGAAGAAATATTTGTGGAGATCAGAGAGTATTGCAAGAAAAATAGTGTGGAAAGAAAAAGTTTGCTGGGAAGAAAATTCTTTTATCTTTTCACTTGTGAATACTGTTTCAGTTTTTATGTTGTTATTCTGATTTTGATTTTAACAAAATTCCAGATGTTATACACTGACTGGAAGGGCTATCTTGTTGCAGGATTTTCATTAGTGTGGATAGCGAACATATATATGAGCATCTTCTTCTTTATCCGCATCGACATCAAAAAGAAAGGTACAGAAGCCAAGATTGAACAGAAAAACCTGGAAGAGAAAGGTTAAAAACTGTATTTATAGCTGAGCCCGGAAATATATTCTGTTAAAGGATCACTCGTATTTACTTCCTTATTAATCAGGTAAAACAAACTGATTGAATGTCTTTTGTTGAAGTCGTAGTCAACACCAGCAGTATAACGGATATTATCAATTTCATTTCCTTTATTATTATTCAATTGATAAAAAACTTCTGCCGATATCCACGGAGCATATTTTTTTTCCGGAGCATATTTAATATTCAGTTTACTGCGCAGATAATGAACAGGCGCAAAACCATCTTCACCATATTGAATATCTTTTACCTGGCTCTGGAACCGTTCTCTTAAAGCAATACCCACTTTTTTTATTTTGTAACGATAGGAGAGGTCTGCCAATAACCGGTGACGAAGGCTGTATGAATCATCCAGGTTACGACTCTGAATGAAACGATAACCAATACCGAAAGATAGACGTTTGATGATCTTATGTTCAACACTCACTTCTGTAAAAGCAGTTCCCAGTTCCGAAACATTTTCATTGAAGCGGAACTCCTGAGATAATCCTGCTGTAAATCCTTTGGCGATTTTCTTTTCAATATTAATACTTGTCCATACTCCTGCATCATTCACTTGTGCATTACCATAAAATGCAGAAAGGCAAAAAAGGAAAAGGAAATATTTATTCATAGAAGAATATATGAATCTGTGCAGTATCACGAAGCAGATCAATTTTTCCAATTTGAATCTGGTTAATTTTTACACCCATGCGTAATTCAAGATCTGCCTTTAACTCAGCATAACGTGCAGGCTTTACCAAATCAATGTTGTCATAAAAAATAATTCGTGAAATTTCTTTCTTAAATAATATTTTACTTTCCAGCAAATAAGTTAAAGCAAGGATAATTGCATTCAATAATGCCAGTTCATCCCAGTTACCTTTACTTACAGCATTGATCAGTCCAAGTGCAATTACCAGGAACATATAGGTCATATCCTTTGTAGAAATATCTTCCGTACGAAAGCGAAGCATGGAAAAAACTGCAAACAATCCGAATGCTGCACCCATACTCATATCCACTTTATTAAGCAGGAAAGTGATGAGGAAGATGATGGCATTAAATATGAAAAAGGTAAAAACATTTTCACGGTTCCTGTAGATAGGAAAATATATACAACGGATAAGGATGATTACTGATGAAAAATCAACCAGCATCCGCATGAAAAATTTTGCGGATAATTTATCAAACATTTCAAAGGCTTCTTTTGAATTCGGAACATCAATACTCTGCAGGAGGATCATTTTGTTATTTTTTTATAAAGATGTAATTGTGATTTGAAATTATTAAATTTTTCACGGAATAATACAGTAACTGCAAAACAGTATTTACTGATGCTGCCTTCCCTGATAAAATTATCCCGCATTAAACGCACAAATGCAGATGTAGATACTTTATCCTGTTTCACTTCTGCAATTACCAGGTTAGGTATTTCGCGTGTTTCTTCATTGGTTTTAAAAACAAGATTTAAATCCAGTGTAACACGCTCGGCAATGGTACGATGCACTAATGTAATTCTGTTGTAATTCACCCAGAGTTTTGGCTCCAGTCCTTCAGCAGGAAGTGTAGTGTGTAATGCCAGAAATTCTTCTGCATTGCCTTCAATGGTTTGAATAACCTGCTGCTGTTTAATCCTGTTTTTTAATGTGCGGCCTTTATTATTTTTAAATTTTATTTCAAAGAAATGCAGGTTGGATTCAACGTATTTCCGTAAACGTATTTTATACCTGTTCAGTCTTCCTGAATGATGCTTGTGATATAAATCAAATTCAGGTGTATCAAAATAAAGAGATTCATAACGGCTCGAACGGCAACCACTCACTTCCAGAATGCGGTAATGTTCTTTCAGTTTAATAAGGAAGTCACCAAGCTGATCATCTCTGAAAGTGTACTTCACATCCACTCTGTTCATCAGGCGCACACGGTCCATCTCTTCCAGCGAAATGGTTTCAAATGTTTCCAGTATGTTGCTGATGTTGTCTGACACTGTGGGTTCTTTATATATACTTTAATATTGATATGAATATGTTTTTACAGAAAGTACTTCCCCTTTTTCATTGAAATACTTTTTCTCTTTCTTCAGGTCATTGTTATCGTAAGTATAAACAGCATAGCGTTCCACGATTCCGTTTCTGTCAAGCCATTCTTCACGCACTCTGTTTCTCAGACTATTATATTCTCCTTTCCACCAGGTAATAATTATTCCTGCAGCATTAGTTTTCTTCTCTTCTGTTTTATTTCCTTCTGAGTTATAACTGTAATTGGTTGTTGATTCCAGTTGTCCTTTGTTATTGAAAATACGTTCTTCCGTTATGCGGTCATTTTTATCATACACCGATGAAACTTTTTTCCGGAAATCACCATCCGGTTGTTCTAATGTTTCTTCAATTGTATTCCCATTGCTGTCGTAGGATTCAAAACTTTCTGTATAATTCAATTCCTTGTCACCGCTCTTTTCAGAAACAATAACAGTTGTTGATTTAATATGAAGTTTACGGATTTCTTTTTTGTTTTGTGCAGAGGAACTAAATCCTGAAAGGCAAAGCAATATCAGTATAATTTTCTTCATGCTCTCAGTTCAACACTTTATTAATATAAAATGTTCCTGCATTTACGGTTTCTTTTTTCTCTTTGATCTCCACCTCTTTTACAAAAATGGTATCCGGGACATAGAACGGTGTTGCATGAGCAGAATCTTTCGAAACTACATATACTTTGTAATCTCCTTTACGCAGATATTTAAATTCAAAGCTGCCATCAATAGAAGTGGTAACATTATCGCCAACACCAGTTTCGCCGCCATAAATAATATATACCTTCTCATCAAAGCCATTGTGTTCATTATAAACATCCAGAAAGTTAGCATCGCTGAATTCTTTCACAATAACATTTCCTATGATAGATGAATTCCCTCCTTTACCTTCTTCTTTTTTACAGGAATAGGTACAGGTGAGTAACAGAAGCACTGCAATATATATACGATGGCACTTCATGATATAAAAGATTTAATTTTTGTAAGGATCAATCCCGGAATTTTTTATCTGCTGGTGCCTATAGCACGTTCCCGGTGTAACAGAATTAAAAACAAAACTCATCAAATTTTTCAGATGAGTTTTGTTACTGAGGTTAAAGTTAATTTTTCTCAGGAGAATATACTACACGTATTGTTTTCCTGGAATTTTTGGTGATCACATTAACCAGGTAAACTCCTGCTTCCAGTTTTGAAGATGTGAAATCAATATTCATTGAATAAAATCCTTTCTGCATCTGTTTTTCATTCGTAATTACAGCTACTTTATCACCTAATATAGAATGCAGACTTATTGTAACCGGTGTTGCTTCAGGAAGACTGAAATCAACCGTAGAATTATTGCTGGTCAATGTTGGATATATATTAACTACCGGTTCCGGTCCTGTCATTTCAAATGCTGAAGAAGTTACACTAAAGTGAGCTACAATAGAATCACTGCCCGTAAGATTTACCTTTGCATTGGGAACAGTAGTGGATGGATTAATAGTTTGAGTTACTGCCGACCAGCTGTTAAAATACCACGAAGGATTGGGAAGTGCTTCCAGTAAATTATCCATATTACCATAATACTTTCCATGCCATGGATATTGATTTAATGTTAGTGTGTTTAGTTTCACATTACCTGCACCAACAGGATCTGCATCGATAGTTAAATCGAATGGACCACTGAGATTATAACAACTTCCAATTCCTGTGCTTAATGCATTGCATCTTGCTAAAATAAAATTACGCAACCTTGCAACGTTGGACTGCCATTCTGAATATGTTCCATTCCAGCGCGCAGCATGTTGTGTCATTTCCGGATCAATCACATTTACGATACTGTCAAGAAACGGAATCATATTATCACAACTCCATGTAGTATTCCACATGTCAATCATACGTGAATGATAGTATTGCTGAAATCCCGGATTCTGCAGCAGACGATTCAATACCTGTATATGTCCTTCCGGATCTGAACCACCGGTAAGTCCTTCCGGATCACAAGGCTGAGCATTTGCAGAAGTATCAGGAATGCCGGTATAATTAATATAAAATCCGAAGGTGGCATCATTGTCCCATAATATATATCCCCAACGCTGATGAGTTCCTGTTGTATCAGTTCCTCTCCACCATCCGGTGTTGTAATTCAGCCAGTCAGAACAAACTGATAATGCATTTACAATTACATAATCAGCAAGACTTGTTGCATCATAACGATCAATCACATACTGATACTTAACAGGATCAGCCATGCTGTTAGTCATGATATATGTATATAAATTGTTCCACTCATTCAGTGCTGGTGTGCCACCATATTCAGCCCAGGTGTTTCCCCAGGTTTCAATAAAATAAAGATGGTATTTATCCTGGCCATAATAATATTCTGTGTTATCATGGTCATCCGGGTTATCACGTAAATCATAAACACCCCAATACGAACCATTCATATATACCACACATTTTGTTGCCAATCGCACATCGAGATTCATTCCACCTCTTTGAGCAAGCATCTCTACATAGGCATCACGTAAATGTGCACTGTGTCTGTTTGAATTATTATGATTAGCAGGATAATTATCATCACCAGCAGCACGCATGATAATACGCTGAAAAGAAGAACGTGGTGTACAGCTGAATATCTGTTGTTCAATGGAGTGATTGTATCCCATTTCATCTCTCGAAACAAAATCAATACTTCTCTGATCAAGTACCCATGAATCCTGACCATGACGGTTAAACTCACCATACGTATCTGCAGTTTTTGTACCTGTAGAGTCGAAATATTCAAAACTTCCCCAGGGAATTGTGCTGCCATTTCCATTGGCCAATAGTGTTAAAGAAGTTCCGGAAATAGAAATAACAGGAAGTGTGTGTGTTACATTAATAAAGTAAGTTTCAAATTCAATAAGACTTGGCAGAACTTCCGGATCACTACTTAAAGTAATTGCTTTTAAAACTGTGGTTGCAGAAATTATTATTGGTGATGTAAATAAAGTGGAGGCTGCAGATGGTAATGTTCCGTTGATTGTATAACGGATGGTTGAAGTACCAACTGCTTCTGTATTGGTAATTCCGATAACTTGTGTAGCGGAATAAAATCCTGCAGGAGAGGTAAAATCAGGTCGGTCAGCATAACGGTTATAGAAAGCAGCTGCATTGTTGGTGCTATTAGGTGTAGGACTTGTAAATATTCCCCACGTTGCGCTACCATCCGGTTTTCTTCCTCTTGAATGACCTGATTGAGTTATGGCAACTCTTACTCCATCGATAATTGTTCCTGATGGATCAGACAGCACCAGTTCCTCTTTATTATTCTTTGTTTGCTTGATTTTAAAATTAGTATGATAGCTTATTCCTGAAACTTCATTTCTTCCTGAAGCCCAGAAACGTGCATAACCATTTGCAGAAATACTTACTCCTGCAGGCATTTGCCATTTGGTATTATTGGTGGAATCATCACTTAAATAATATCCCTGCAGATTGACAGAACTGGCAGACGGATTAAATAGCTCTATCCAGTCACCATAATCGTTATGATTGTCAATAAACTGGCTCAGGTTCGATGCGGAAAATTCATTGATTACAACCTGGCTGTATAGAGTATGGCTAAATAGTAAACAGCAGCAGGCTAGTAGCTGCTTAAATAATTTTTTTGTCATGATTTGCTTTGATTAATTAAAATGTAATGCTTTGGGTCAACAAAATAAAGATTTTTTAACATACGGGAAAAGCCTGAATCACATTATAATTTGCAGAAAGTGTAATAATGATGGAAAAAGAAAAAAAACTGCCCCGAAGGGCAGTAAGTTCTAAAGAATTTCCAATGTAATATTGGTATTTAACAATTTTGAAATTATGCAGTTCGCTTTTGCATCTTCAATGCATGCTTTCTTTTGTTCATCACTTGCACCCGGAACAACTGCCTTAACTGCTAAATGACTTTCTGTTACAGCACCGTTTTCAACAGTAACGTCACATCTGGTTTCAATACTGTCTGCAGTAAATCCTGCTGCTACCAGTAAAAAACTTATTTTCATAGTAAAACAGCCTGCATGTGCTGCTGCAATAAGTTCTTCCGGATTGGTGCCAGCACCTTCTTCAAAACGGGAGCTGTACGAATACTGGGTTTTATTTAAAGTGTTACTTTGTGTGGTAAGATGGCCTTTTCCTTCTTTCCCTGATCCTTGCCAAACTGCTGTTGCATGTCTTTTCATAGTGAACAATTTTTAAAATTCAGCTGCAAATATCGCATGATTGTGGCAATTTCAGAATAATGAGTAATTCTTTCCTTCAACATACAGTAGTACCCAGAGGTATCTTACTTTTGCACGCTTCAAATCATTGTAATTGCATACCGGAAAATACCACATGATTGCCAGGCCTGCATGGGTGGTGCTTGGTTTTATTTTTACAGGAATAGGTATTATCGGGTACATTGTCCCTTTAATGCCCGGTCTGGTGTTCTTTATTCTTGCGGCATTCTGTTTTGCAAAAGGATCAAGGAAATTTTTACGTATTCTGCTGGGAAATAAATTTGTTGGTCCTGCAATTATGGATTGGAAAAGAGGAAGAGGAATGCCCGTTAAATCTAAAATTATTGCTTTGGCAACAGTAATTCCAAGTATGGCTTTGAGCGCATATATTGTTAAGCTGGTTTGGGTGCGTTGGGCAATTGCTGCATGTGCGGTAATGGTGATTGCAATTATTCTATTAGTAAAAACAAAACAACCTGTAAATAAAAAGATATGAGTGAAGCAATTCAAAAAACAGCAGTGAAGAAAATGCGGAGATATTCAGGCAGTCTGAAAAATCTGAAGGAAGATGGAATGAGTAATGACAAGGAAATGCTTTCCATTGAAATTATTTATCGTGCTGATGGAAAAGCAGAAGGTGAACTGCGTTATAACACAAGTGGACAACTTGAGGAAAAGCATGAATATATATACGATGATGCTGGTCGTCTGATTCTGCATAACTGGAATATGCCTATTGATGAAGTAGAGCAGAGTGAACGTACCGAACGTGATGAGAAGGGTAGAGTATTGCGTGAAGTGAAATTGTATTATGGTGAGGAAGGAGATTCTATTAATTATTTATACGATGACAAAGACAGAGTGATTGAAATAAAATCATTGGATGAAGAAGGTGCAGAAGTGCATAATGAGAAACTGGAGTATAATGAAAAGGGTCATATTATTTCCAGGAAAGTAGTTGATCATCATGGTGGATTGAGCTCCGGTGTTTCTTATATATATGATGAGAAAGAAAATCTTGTTGGTCAGTCGGAGATGAATGATAAAGGTGAATTGTTATTCCGTACAGTAATAGAACAGGATGCAAATGGAAATGATATTTCAATCATACAATATAATCCGAAGAACGAAATAACGCAGCGTGTGATGAATACATACGATGAAAACAACAGAGTGATTAAACGTCTTGCCAGCGGAATGTATGCAAGAATTTACACTTTTGAATATGATGATGCCGGATTACTTGCAACAGAATCTGCAACAGATGAAAACGGAACACTTATCAGCCGCAGCAGTTATCATTACGATGAAGAAGGGCGCATGATTCATGAAACATCCTATGAAATGGATCTCACACATAGTGGTAGGGATATGGCAATGACGTATCGCTATGAGTATGAAATGTGAAGGAATTATAAATTATAAATTATAAATTACAAATGAAAGCTTCTTTCCTGTAATTTATAGTTTTAATTTCTAATAAAAAATTGTTGTTTCCGCTCACATTGTATTTTCGTTAGTATTCTTCTCTAACACTAAGCCTTTTCTGTAAATAATTTATAATTTATAATTTAGAATTTATAATTCCTTAAAATGTTTCGTTCAACAAAAGACTGGATTGCAACGCTGGAAAATGCGGGAGAGTTGGTGAGGATTAAAGAATATGTAAATCCTCATCTTGAAATAACGGAGATTACTGATCGTGTAAGTAAAGTTTATGGCCCTGCGCTGTTGTTTGAAAATACAGGAACAGATTTTCCATTGCTTATTAATTCCATGGGTACAGAAAAACGCATGGCAATGGCATTGGGTGTTGAACGGCTGGATGATATTGCAGATGATATTGAAAAACTTTTTAAGGATCTCACAGGGCCAAAACCTTCTTTCATTGATAAGCTGAAAATGCTGCCTCAACTTGGTGCAATTGCATCCTGGATGCCGAAAGAAATAAGTGGAAGAGGAGCATGTCAGGAAGTAGTGATGCAGGATCCTGATATTACAAAGTTTCCTGTATTAAAATGCTGGCCGGAAGATGGTGGTCCATTTCTTACATTACCAGTAATTCAAACACGTGATCCGTTAACAGGAATCCGTAATGTTGGTTTATATAGAATGCAGGTTTTCGATAAACAACTTACAGCCATGCACTGGCATCGTCATAAAGTTTCTGCACGTCATTTTAATGAATACAAAAAGTTAAAGATGCGCATGCCTGTTGCAATAAGTATTGGTGGTGATCCTGCACTGGCATATTCTGCAACAGCACCCTTGCCTGATGGAGTGGATGAATTCATGCTTGCCGGTTTTATAAGGAAGAAAAAGGTGGAACTGGTAAAATGTTTAACCATTGATATGCATGTGCCATCTGATGCAGATATTATTATTGAAGGATATATTGATCCGGAAGAAGAATATATATTGGAAGGACCATTCGGTGATCATACCGGATATTATTCTCTCGCAGATTTTTATCCGAAGTTTCATATCACAGCTATCACACATCGGAAAGATGCTATATATAATGCAACAATTGTAGGAATTCCTCCGCAGGAAGATGCATGGATCGGTAAAGCAACAGAGCGGATTTTTCTTGCTCCGATAAAGATGACTATGGTACCTGAAATTGTGGATATGGTGTTACCTGTTGAAGGAGTTTTTCATAACCTGGTGATTGTAAAAATTAAAAAGGATTATCCCGGACAGGCATTGAAAGTAATGAACTCACTTTGGGGAGCAGGCCAAATGATGTTTACCAAAATGATGATCATTGTTGATGGTGATGTAAATATTCAAAATCATCTGGAAGTTGCAGAATATGTTGCTGCAAATACAGATGCATCACGTGATTTTATTTTTACTCAGGGTCCTGCAGATGTCTTGGATCACAGTTGTTCTGCAATGGCTTTTGGTGGGAAGATGGGAATTGATGCAACTTCAAAATCGGAAGAAGAATTGCAGGGTGTTGAACCAATAATTATTTCATCAACTCAATTGATAAAAGATGCAGATGCTATTCCTGCATGCTGTGCAAAATTTCCGGAATTGAAACAGGTGAATGTGCAGTTGATGTTACTGGGATTACCATTAGTATTTATCTCCATCGAAAAAAATAAAAGGAATCATGTTAAAGAAATTGCAGCAGAATTATTTAAAGATGATTCATTTCATCATGTGAAGATGCTGATGTTTCTCGAACATACTTTTGATATTGCAGATATTGCAGATACTGTATGGCGGTTCTCCAATAACCTCGATCCTAAACGCGATCATCTTGTTATTCCTGCTGTAAATAATGGTGAAGTAAATCATATTGTTTTTGATGGTACACGTAAAACAAAAGAGCATGATGGGTTTAACAGGGAGTGGCCAAACATTCTTGCATCACGTCCTGATACCATTGAACACATCGACAAAATCTGGCCAACACTGGGATTAGGAAAATTGCTCCCATCACCATCACGGAAGTATGCAGGACATTTGTACAAAGGAGGAGCAGTTGCCCTATGATAATTAGTAATTAAAAATTAAGAATGAATAATTGCATTCTTCTTGAGTTACAAAATAATCCTTCTATTATCGGTATTCTGGAATGAGCAATGAGAAAGGAAATTGAAAAATCTAATTTTTAATTTTTAATTCTTAATTTTTTAATTTCACTTTAAAAGGAGGAGCAGTTGCTTTGTAATGAACAATTAAAAATTAAGAATGAATAATTGCATTCTTCTTGAGTTACAAAATAATCCTT
>JBDTVD010000088.1:0-11590 GCA_040007375.1 Bacteroidota bacterium
TGCTGAAGAATTTTCTTCTTGTGAAGTGGAGTATTGAGTTCCAGCAAGAGCAACATGTCATTCTTTAAAAAAATAAAATGTCCTCTTGCCGTTGCTCAAACTCTTGCTGATTTTAACTAGGTTTACTGCACAAACATTTTAAGTATGCAGGTTACCTTTCATGGTGCTGCACGGAAAGTTACCGGCAGCCGACATCTGATTACAACCGATTCAGGAAAAAAAATTTTACTCGATTGCGGATTATTCCAGGGAGAAGGTAAGGAGACGGAGGAGTTAAACCGTCATCTCGGATTTGATGCATCATCCGTTGATATATTAATTCTTTCACATGCTCATGCAGATCATGCGGGCAATATTCCCTATCTGTTCAAACAGGGATTTACCGGAATTATATATTGTACTTATGCAACTTTTGATCTGTGTTCAGTGATGTTAATGGATAGTGCATATATACAGGAGCATGATATTGAATATGTAAATAAACGCCGGCGTAAAAAACATCAGGAGCCACTGGAAGCTTTATATACAACTGATGATGTTGCAGCATGCTTAAAGAAATTTGAACCTGTTGCATATAATGAGTGGAAAACAATTTCAGAAGGTGTAGAGTTTTTTTATACTGACTCGGGACATATTCTCGGAAGTGCAGGTGTAAGTTTAAAAGTTACAGAAGGTGGAAAAACAACCAGACTTTTTTTTAGTGGTGATATAGGAAGATACGGTGATCTGATATTACACGATCCGCAACCATTTCCGCAACCTGATTATATAATTTGTGAATCCACTTACGGCAATCGTTTACACGAAGACTCTGTAGATGCTTCAAAAAGATTACTGGCAACTGTAATAGATACCTGTGTTAACAGAAGAGGAAAGCTGATAATTCCTGCATTCAGTCTGGGCCGTACACAGGAAATTATATATACACTGGATCGTTTGCATACAATTGGTCAGATGCCTGATGTGAAGATATATATAGACAGTCCTCTTGCTGTTAATGTTACCGGTATCATGCGTAAACATAAGGAAGCATTCAATCCGGAACTGCAGGAGTATATGAAGAAAGATCCGGATCCTTTCAGTTATGATAAAATAACTTTTATTACTGATGTGGATGATTCAAAAGCATTGAATGAATCTGATGAACCCTGTATAATTATTTCTGCTTCCGGAATGATTGAAGCGGGAAGGGTGAAGCATCATGTTAAAAATAACATCAGCAATTCACGCAATACTATTTTGATTGTTGGATATTGTCCTCCATCATCATTAGGTGGCAAGCTGATGAACGGAGATCAGTTCGTGAAAATATTTGGAAAGGAATATGAAGTGCATGCACACATTGAAATCATCAGCAGTTACAGTGCGCATGCTGATTATCGTGAGATGCTGCATTATCTTTCTTCAATAGATGCATCACAGGTAAAAAAATTAATTCTTGTTCATGGTGTAATAGCATCGCAGGAAGCATTCCGGAAAAGATTGCTTGATGCTGGTTTTAAAGATGTGCAGATTCCATCGCAGGGAGATACTATTGTTTTGAAAAATTAATTTTTTCCTCCAAAGAATACACTCAATCCTCCTTCAAAAACAGGAGCTGATTGCACAAATTGTCCTCTTACAGGATACAATGAATTTACAAAGAACTCAACATGACTGCCAAGAGTAAAATTTAATTCAAGTCCCAATCTTATATATCCTGAGTTGTTGCTGGAAAAACCCGGAATACCACCTGATTTATCATCATCACCATTTTCGAGCGGGTTTATTGCACGACATACAAATTTTGTCCAGATATGCGGCAGCGCACGGTAACCAACATCACCACCAGCCTGCACTTCATCACTAAAATCATTTCCACGGTTCAGAAATCCACCATAAGCCTGCATATATAATTTTTCGTTTCGCTTATATATATACTCTGCTTTCAATGATTCACCAAAAGTTCCATAACCTGAATTGATACCATACTTTTGTTTATCATTTCCTGATGGAAGTACAACACTGCCTGTAATTATTACATTTGACTTTTCATTTTTATAAACTCTGTACTTAACAAACAGAGATGCATCACCTACAGCACTTGCGGTAATAGTTTTCTTTCCTATATCTTCAAATTCAAAATCAACGGCACCGTAAACAATTGCAGGCAGAGTAAATCCAATGTTTAAGTTTTCTGATACACCATACTGCCCGTTAAAATAAGTTATTCCCTGACGGTAATCCAGCAGCTTTTGAACTTCACCATCATTATCAAAATAACCGCTACTGCTTATATATTGATAACCTGCTTTCAGATGTAAGCGACCTGTAAGAAGAAACCAATCACTTTCACCACCAAAACTTTTCAGCGTGATGAACAGTGCGCAAATAATAAGTAATTTTTTTTTCATCCTTTATTTTTTTTTCAGAAGGTTACCGCTATAGTAACACCAATATCTATATGATGAAGGCCTTCACCTTCTGAATCTTCAAGCTTGATTGTTTTTTTTGTATTGCCATCATCCAGTTCAAATTCCGTTATTGTTCCTGCAAGATAACCTCCATATGCACCCAGCCAGAATTCGGGACTCAACTGTATGTAATAAGCCGCACCTGCATTTAATCCAAGGGCGTTGCCTTTTAATGTATAAGGTTTTATCAAAACTGCTTTATCCTTGTAACTCATATATCCAAGACCCAGATACCCATTTAGAAATCCGTTATGACTGTAATTCCAATATCGGTAATGCCACTGTAGTCCGGTATACGAAATAGTTATATCATCGGATACACTTCCCGTACCATTGAATGGAGCTGGTCCGGTAACTGTTACACCCTTGATTTCATTATCGGTATGCATGGTATTATATATAATGCCGATACCTGATGCTTGTCCTTTCTTAAAATAATAGGCAGCATTAAACTGGTAGTAATATCCTGATTTTAATTTCCTGTAATATTCCTGTTCGAATGAATTGAGATTGTCAGGTAGTTTTGCAAGACGATATCCAAATCCTGCAGTACCACTTATCAACCAGGAAGGCGCATATTCCTGTTGACGCTCCATAGCTTTATCCAGTGAAATGGAAGAGTCAGGCTGTGTTATTACCTGCGCAGTAATTCTGCTGCAAAAAAGAAGTAGTAACAGTAATACAGATTGCTTTATCAACTTCCAGGTTTTATCACCTATGGAAGCAAATATAACAGATTAAATAATTTTTATTTTAGGTACAGACTCTCTTTCGTTAAAACTTTTGAGCAAGTATATTAACTTTTAAAAGGATAATTGCTTAATGCAGGTAAGCTGAAATTATCAGGACGGATTCCAATGTGGGAAAGTAATTCGTAGATCTCATCTTCTCTCCTCACATACCATGTTTTCTTATTTACTTTTTCTGCATGATCTGATTCCAGGTTGTTGTTGGGTAGTTCAAATTCATGAACAGTATATCGTAATTTAAAATACTGATCTCTTATGTCATTGGTTTTTCTCTGATAAATCACCACCCATCTGGATAACCGGTTGGTGGTGGAAAGTGCTCTTGCAACAATCATATTCTCTCCTTCCGGTCCGTTTTGCAGTCTGTCCCACAACTGCGGAGAAAATTTTTCTGGCTGTGAATTATCTTTAGGACTTAATTTATTCAGCAGACTCCTGATTACTCCCTTCATAATTTTAACGCTTAGAGTAATGAAACGAAGCAGGATGTGGTTTATTTCCGGTTAACAGAAGTTTAACTCCTCTGTCATTAAAAGGTCAGTCTGCTGATGCTGCATTTTGCAATGCAAAGGAATTAATTCTTGATGGCAGATGTATAAATCCCATGTCAGTGGACTCTGAAAGCAGCCATCCTCTCTCCGATGATAGTACAATACTTTCAACCTGTCCCAGCGTTAATAAATCTCCGGCTGTAAATGTATTGTCTATATATAATTCGTTCTCTTTAAAAGATGCAGACATAATTTTAACTGTGAAATCATGGAGATCATAACCTGTTAAATAAAGAGTGTTGCCGGATAAACAGGATCCACTAACCAGAAAATCAACCGGAATTTCATTTTGTTTTCTTGCAACATGATATCCTTCTTCAACTTCAACAGAGTAATGTGTGCTTCCACTTGTTTCCCATTTTTTGGTGAAGAGATGCAGTTCATTATTATAAAAGCACATTGCTTCACAGTCGAAATCTGTTGCATTGGCACTTTTTGTAAAATCAGTTTGATCAGGATAATTAAAACTTATTATTTCAGCAGTAACTTCTGTTGCAGATGATGAAATGTCAGCCAGTGATATTTTATATATGCGAAGATTTTTTCTGTTTCCATAGTTATTTCCAAAGTCACCAATATATAAATGAGTTTTGCTGATGGTCATTTCCTCCCAGTCAACATTAGCTGCATTGATAATTTTTATTTCCTGTACTATTTTTCCGCTTGTCTTATCGATCCTGTAAATAGAGTTACTGTTTCCTGCATCATTAACAACCCAGAGGTCATCACCAATCGATACAGCACCACTGATCTCTTTTAGTTTTATATCATCAAAAGAAATAGTTCCTGAAATATGAATTTGTTTTTTAGGAGGAGGATTTAAAGTCACTGGATTGTTGCCCGCAAATACTGAATATTGCACGCTTGCAAGAATGATAATACAATATAACGACCGGAACATGACAGGAAATTACTTCATACAGTAGTAATGCAACAGGGAATTATGCAAAACAGGTTGGTTCCTCCGCCGGATGGCACTTTTTCAATGGTAAAAACGGTCTATGACCTGCGACGGAATTTCAGGTAATCAAGATAATAAAGCACTTTAATGCTGAAAGTATTGTTCTGGGGAGAATTTAATACTTCATTAAAATTCCTGTTGAACCTCGTTTCAGTTAAAGCACCTTCTGTTTCAATTGCATTTTTATACACGAGATTCAGATAACTGCCCGGAGCAAAACGCCATTCGTAAACAATATCAATATTAAAAAAATTAGAACTGAAATTATTTTTATTATCTATAAAATGAAGTTCTGTTAATTCACCATCATCTTCCAGGTTGAAATAGGTATTATAGTTTCCTGTATTCCAGTAATGCCTGCCGGTAATGCTGAGTAACATATCATTTTTAAAAATATAATTTACAGCAATAATGTTTTCATAAGTATCAAGCTTACGGAGTCCGAATATGGAACTTCCGGAAGGTTTATCATAATAAGCATAACCCACACTTGCAAAGTCAACTGTGTAATTAAAATTTGTTTTGATAAAAAGATGATTGTTTACTCTTATGCGGAAAGAAAGTTCATACTCATAATAAGGCAGATGCGTGAATTCAGCAACGTTTTCTGCCCTGTTTAAAGTAAGATCCACAGCAAGTCGTTTGCGGTAATCACTACTTATTCCGGCATATATATAATAGTAACGCAACGTTCTGAACTTTCTGCCATCCTCACGTGATTCTCTGTAATCGTAAGTTTTAAATGGTGCAATACCACCACCAACAAAAAATGCATTGTAACTCATTGTATTAAAAAAACTGTTGAAGTTGAGTTCACTCTGCCGCAGATCGCCGGTGATGTAATTACTGGTAATATATCCATTTATATCATGAAATGATTCACGTATGAAATGCCATCTCTTATATTGCTGAATACTTGAATAGGCATTGTAACGTATATATCCGGGAATAATAAAATATCCAAGATCAGTAGTATTGAATTCATCATTTACTTCCTCGCGCGAAATACCATATTGCGCATTGCCACCCAGTTTAGCGGCTTCAAAGAAATATTTATATCCAACAGTATTGGTGTAAGTATTTTTATCCGTTGCTTCTGCAAATTTCTGACTCAGTGCACCTGAACCATTCACCACAAATGAATTTTTCTTATTGCTGAATGAGAATCCTGTTCCTGTTACATTTGCATCATCATAACCTTTATCACGATTGGTGTGTGTGTTAATGAGATAATAGCTGCTGTTGTTTTTTAACTGCTGATCAAATACAATAATGTTATAATCTGTTAAGGGCTCTGTTAGAATTTTATGCGAGGAACCAGTAGAATCCTTCACTTCTGCATATGTGTTATTGGTAACAGCATTAAAAATACCAAGGCCTAATCCACCGTTGGTTCTGCCGGAAATTTTAAAAGCATTCAGCAGCTTTACCTGTGAAGGATTTTTAACTACTGTTTCATCAGGTCGAAGATTATCATATATATCTTCATAACCGGAAGGTGTCTTGCCGATCCTGCGCGAATAAAAAAGATTATCTTTTCCAAACAACTCAACACCTTCTTTAAAGAAAGAACGGTTCTCATCAAATACCACTTCTGTATATCCTAAGTTCTTTACTTTTTTATCTGACTGCACCTGTCCGAAGTCTGGAAGTAATATCATGTCGAGTGTAAAACGATCATCAATACCATATTTAATGTCAGCACCTGCACTGTAAGAAAAACTATTCTGGTAATTGAGTGTATTGTCTGTTTCTTTAACAGGTTGCCTGTTTAATGTTGTAGCAAAATAAGGTGTGAAAGAAAGACGCATGGGTGAGTGAATGCTTTCAATTCCTTTTAACAATCCCCAGAATAACTGTGAGTTGGAAGCTGTAAGAGGAACTAACGACCATTGACTGAATTCACGGCTTCTTCTTACCGTGCGCGTTATCTGCAGTCCCCATTCCTGAATATTTGTTTTGGGAAAACGTATTGCTGAATAGGGAATTTCCATCTCAACAACCCATCCTTCAGCAGTTATTTTTACAGCACTGTTCCATACTGCATCAAATGTGAGATCACTGAATTTACTATCAAACTGAACACCTCCTGCATTCACACCAAACTGGTAAGCATCCTGGTTGTTGTGATATGGGTCAATTTTAAAATAAAAATCATCAGCATTCAGATTCTCCTCATCACGTCTGCCTAACTGTGCAAGTATGCTGTCAGGTGAAGTATCATATAGAACTGCACCTATATATATAGCTCTGTCATCATAAAGAATTTTAACAGATGATAACTGAGAAGGATTAACATTATAATCAGGTCTGCTTTCTATGAAATGATCGGATGCAATACCCTGCTTCCAGATGTCTTCATTTAATATACCATCAACTTTAGGAGACGATGCTACTCTTGTAGCAATTGCTGTCCGGAGGGTATCATTGGCGGTCGCTGTTAAAAACAGTAGCGAGATCAGTAAAGTAAGGAGTGATTTCATTGGAACAGTAATCAAAAATAGATAAATACCAATTACTTTTTTTTGGAGCAGAGTAAACTATTACACAAGGCTTGACTTGCATCTTAATGTGTTGTAAATTTGATTCCATAAAAATTTTTATAATTTCAATTATCAAAATGAAAAGAAAACTACAATTTCTCCTGCCTGCTTTGCTCCTGTTTTTTGTATCTGTTTTAATTAATGGATGTCGCAAAGACGATGAATTAATAGACCCACCAAACGACCAGGTTTCTACAGATGAAGCTTTACGTTGTTATCAGCCTCAGTCGTTTAAATCGGAAGTGGCTCAGCAATGGTATTCACTGTTTTTGCAACTGATTAAAGAAACACCTACTCACACTCCTCCTGTTGCTGCCAGGGAACTGGGATATTCCGGCATTGTGATGTATGAGTCTGTTATTGGTGGTTTACAGGGTCATCATTCAATGGCAGGTCAGCTTACCGGATTAGGATCGTTACCGGTACGTGTGAATTCCAAACATTATATAGCAACAGTTACTGCAAATGCGGGAATGGCAAAAATTATAAAGCTTCTCATGGGTAATTTGAGTGCTGCAAATGTTTTACGGATCGACTCTCTTGAAACAGCGAATGAACAATATTATGCTTCGCTTTATACTGTTAATGATGTAACGAATTCAAAAAATTTCGGAAGAGCTGTTGCTGATGCTGTATATAATTGGTCGGTTAGTGATGGAGGTGATCAGGCTTATCTGAATCTTTTTCCTGCATCTTATATACCTCCAACAGGAGTTGCATATTGGGTTCCTACACCTCCTGCATTTTCTGCAGCAATGTTGCCTTACTGGGGAAGTAACCGTGCTTTTGTTCCTGCTGATAATGCAGCATTGATAAATCCTCCTGCACCACCTGTATTCAGTACCAACACTTCATCACCTATGTATATTTCTGCAAATCTTGTGTACACAACGGGAGTTAACTTAACACAATCGCAGAAAGATATTGCCAGCTATTGGGCTGATGGTGGTGGTTCCTTTACTCCTCCGGGTCATAGTATGGCAATTACACTTCAAATCATCCGCAACAAAAATCTGAACCTGAGAGATGCTGCTATATTAATTGCTAAAGTAGGAATCGGGTTAAATGATGCTGGTATTGTTTGCTGGAGAGCGAAGTTTACTCATTCACTATTGCGTCCGATTACCTACATCAAAACATATATAGATCCTAACTGGAGTTCATTTATTCCTACACCACCGTTTCCATCTTATACATCAGGACATAGTACTTTTACAAGTGCTGCAGCAACGATTCTCAGTAAAAGATTTGGAAATCATTTTGCATTTAATGACAGCACAAAAGTAAGTTCAGGATTTCCTGTTCGTTCATATACGAGTCTACAGCAGGCAGCACAGGAAGCCGCTATATCACGCTTGTATGGTGGTATACATTATGATTTTGATAATGATAATGGTTATAACTGTGGATTGATGATTGCAAATAATATATCTGTATTGAACTGGTAAAAAAAGTTACTTAAAAGAAAGCGGGCTTATTAATTTATATAAGCCCGCTTTTTTATTTGGAAATTAATTTGCTTCGTTAATTTTTATTAATTGCTGATGATGCCATCTTCCTTTACTTTCAAAAGCAACAGTATATACTCCGGCATCAATATTATTTAATGGTACCAGATTATTTCCCTGGCTTAAACCGGTTTTGTATTTTATAAGTTTTCCCAAACTGTCATATATATATAAATCAGTTCCTGCATAAGGCATCATTATGTGGAAAGAGTTAATCGCAGGGTTAGGGTAGAGGAGCTGATTCTGTTCTTCTGTATTCTCACTTACAGAAGTAACCAGGCAGGGTCCTTTAATACCCAGGGTGGAAGTTACAAAGCCTGGTAAACTCAGAGAAGATGTTGAACCGGTTGAATTAGGATCAAGGAATACATTGGCATCTATATAATTTGCAAGTAAGCCTGGTCCTTCAGGATTATCAATAGTACCCATAAACTGACTGAAAGATTTGCATACATAAATTTTTTGATTGTTGGCCAGTTGCAATCCATATATATCAGGTGTTTGACTTAAGGCAGTTTTAGTTGCCAGTATTCCAGGTGCATTTCCAGGCATCAGATCAAACTGCAGAAGTGTTCCTAACGGATCATAACAACTCACATAGAGATAACGTCCACTGTTAGAAAATTCTACACCATATACATGACTGCCGATGGGGAGAGAAACAGGATTGGAAACTACACCGGTTGTCAGATTAAAATCAAAAATTTCCACTACATCAAGATATCCTGCAGCTAATGCAATCCTGTTTCCACAGGTATTAAATTTCATCTGTCCGTAAGTATTTTGAATAACAGAATTATTATGAACGATTCCGGTGTTGCTTACTACAGGTGCTGCTAATCCTGTTGGTGAAAGCTGATATATATAAAATCCATCAGAATTATTTTCATGAACTGCAACCCAGTAATTACCTGTTGAACGATTCATAACAGCCGTTAATTTTTCTGTTACATCAGGCTTTACTGCAACATTTTTTGTAGTAACATCTCCATTGCCCGTCTGCTGTAACATATCTACTTTCGAATAACGGAAGCCATCAGGTCCGCCGGTTTCTGTAACAGTGAATATATAATACTCACTATTAGATGCAGGATCAGGAACTATTAAAGCTGATTGCGTAGCAGAAGGACTTCCCATCAATCCGGTACCATTCGGCATTGCTGTGTTTAAGTGATTCCATACGGTAACACCATCCGTATAAAACAAAGGTGAACCGGAGGAATCAGAAATTCCGGAGCAGCCTTCATTAGTATACATAGAACTTGGAATGGCAACAGCAACTGTAGAGGAGAATTTCATTCCGCATAACACTCCGAAAAACCAGTTGTCAGCAACTCCACTCTGTGCATTGGAGTTATGCAGTGCTGATGTGAGTAACAGGAGTAATATATATCTTTTCATAACAGGATAATTTTCTTCCAGTAAAGATATACTAAAAACAATCGGATTAATAATGCCGGAAACTATTCCTGTTCACCGGCATTATTTTTCAAAGACCACCATTACTATTTCCTGCTTAAGAAACGAAAGCAGATCTTTGCATTTCACCGGAATCAACATTATAGGGTAATGAAATAATAAAAGTAGATCCTTCTCCGGATCTGCTTTTTGCAGAAATAAATCCTTTATGTTCATCCACAATTTTCTTGCAGAGTGCAAGTCCTATACCTGTACCTGCATATTGATCGTGTGTATGCAGTCGCTTAAACATTCCGAAAATCTGTTCTGCATATTTCTGGTCGAAACCAATTCCATTGTCTTCAATAAATATTCTGCAGAAGAGAATAGCGGAATTTCTGCTGTTCATGAAAGCCATAATATTCTCGAAACTTATATTAATAACAGGTTGCACATTTTCTCTTCCGTATTTTAACGAGTTGCTGATAAGATTGAAGAATAACGGACGCAATAAACCGGGATTAGCGCTGATTGACGGTAATGGATGAGCGATTTTAATAACTGCATTTTTTTCAGTGATCGTTCCTTCCATTTCATCAAGAATTTCCTGCAGCAATACATGAAGATTAGTTTCAATAAAAGGTTCTTTATTCGTTCCTGTTCTGGAGAAAGTCATGATGTCGGTGATAAGAGCCTGCATCCGTTCAGCAGATTTCTGCACACGACCAATAAATTTATTTCCTTCCTCATCAAACAGATTTTCATATTTTGAATGCAGTCGTTCACTGAAAGTAAGAATCTTTCTTAAGGGTTCCTGCAAATCATGTGAAGCCATAAAAGCAACCATGTCAAGTTCTTTATTAGCGGATTCCAGTCTGTCAATATATTCCAGCAATTCCTGATTCAATCCTTTAATCTTATCCTCCGACATCTGCCGTTCCTTGATTTCATTTTCCAGGTTACGGTTAATAGATATCAGTCGCTGCTCCTGAGCAATAAGACGATGATTTTTTTTATACAGCTCAATGAATACAGAAACTTTTGCTTTCAGCAGATCAGGATTAATCGGCTTATATATATAGTCAACAGCACCAGCACGATATCCTTTAAATACATTTTCATCACCATAACTGTGTGCTGTAACAAATATGATAGGAATATGCCTTAGTTTTTCTCTTTCATAAATTAATGTTGCAGTTTCAAAACCATTCAGGTTCGGCATCTTAACATCCATCAGTATCAATGCGAATTCTGTGTCCTGCAAAAGAACTTTCAATGCATCTTTCCCCGAGTTAGCTTTAATAATTTTATACCCGTCCATTTCCAGGATGGATTCAATGGATAGAAGGTTATCTTCTCTGTCGTCAACTAATAATATCCTCGGCTGCATAATTCTTTTCCGTTATTTTATTTATAAAACCATACAC
>JBDTVD010000089.1:0-11554 GCA_040007375.1 Bacteroidota bacterium
AAAAAGATATATATTCCACAGGATTAACAGGTGTACCATTATACCACAACTCGAAATGCAGATGCGGACCTGTTGTAAGTTCTCCGGTGTTACCAATAATGGCAAGCACCTGTCCTGCTTTTACATAATCTCCTTCTTTCTTAAGTAATGCTGAATTGTGTTTATATATAGTGACAATATTATTACTGTGTTGCACACCGATTACATATCCTGTTTCGGAAGTCCAGTTTGCAAACACTACAGTTCCATCCAGAGCAGACTTAATCACTTCATCAGGACCAGCAACGATATCAACACCAAAATGTTTTTTAAGACTGCTGAAAGGTGTTGTTAAAGTTCCTTTTACAGGTGTAAAGAAAGTATAACTGCCGATGCCACTTGCAAATGCCCGGGAACTCTGCGACAGCAACTCAAAGCGGTCCTGCGATTCCACCAGCATTCTCAGCATCGAGTCATCTTCCGAACGGGCTAAACTTCGCACAGAATCAAACAAGGTTGCAGTAGCAGTATCCTTTAGTGGTCGTTTTAAATCCGGATGATCAGTAAGTACATGTCTGTAATTTTCCAGATACAGATCATTCGATCTCATCTTCATCTCCAGCGAATCGGCATTCAGAGAAAGGTTCACCATCTTTCTGCGCATATTTACATCAGCATAACCCGGAATATATTCTCTTAGTGGAGTAAAGGCAATCAGGTATAAAGTAATCGTTATCAAGCTGATCATTATCGTCCCAAAAAAAACGATCACATTCATGGGCGATAAACGGAGAGCAGCTTTCTCTTCAAAAGTCTCCGCATTCATAATCACCAGCCTGAACTTATTCCTTAATTTACGGACAATGCGCTTTCGTTTTTCCCGTTCAATTGCCATTGCGGCAAATATCGCCAAATAAATACAGGAAGGCGTCTGAATCAGCAATGCCTTTCACTGCGCTAAAAACTTCCATACTTAAAGCATATTTACGATATTTGGCCATTATAACTACATCCAGAATATAATTACTGTGCATCAACTTAGATTTCCATTATTTCTGATCCTGATCATTGCTGCTACTTCATGTGGCACACGGCATAATAACTTTGTAAGCCGTTCGTATCATGGAACCACCACACACTACAATTATTATTTCAATGCACGCGAGCGGGTAAAACAAGGAGCTGCTACACTGGCCACTGCACATGAAGATAAATATGACAGGGTTCTTTCTGTTTTTAAATATGGTGATGTAAATAAAGCAAAGGGTATTTTTCCTGATATGGATGAAGCAATAAAAAAAGCATCCATTGCTATTCAACGACATTCTATTTATCAGAAGAGTAAGCATGATCCTAAGCTGGCAGAACGTAATAAATGGATTGAAGACTGTTACCTGCTGGTTGGACAGGCACAGTTTTACAAACATGATTTCTGGACAGCCATTGAAACATTCCAATACACTTCATCAGAATATAAAGACGGACCGATACGTGGTGATGCATTAATATGGTTGACGCGATCCTATCTTGAATTAGGCAAAACGACCGATGCAGAATATCTTCTTGATTTTATGAAGAACGACAAGAATTTTCCGGTTCGTTTAAAAGGAGATTATGCAGCAACTGCAGCAGCATTTCATCTGCAACGCAACAACATTCCAAAAGCCATTGAAGAGATGGAGAATGCTGCAGCACGCACCAGAAAAAAAGATACACGTGCACGTTATTATTTCATCCTTGCACAGCTTCGACAGAAGCAGGGTGAACTGGAACCTGCATTTGCAGCATACAGTAAAGTGATTAAGATGAATCCTCCTTATGAGCTTGCCTTCAATGCACGTATTAACAGAGCACGTTGTTTTGATGTGAACAGTGTGGATGCAATTGCAGTGAAGAAAGAGTTGAATAAGATGCTGAAGGATGAGAAAAATAAAGAATATCTTGATCAGATCTATTATGCATTGGCAGGAATTGCACAACAGGAGAAAAAAGAAACAGAGGCAATAAATTATCTGAATTTATCAGTAAGCAGCAGTGTTGCTAATGCCAATCAGAAAGCATTAAGTTATAAAGCACTTGGTGATATATATTATGAAAGACCGGAATATGTTTTAGCATCTGATTATTACGACAGCACTATTACATCCTTAAGCAATGAGCATCCGGATTACTTTGATATTCTGCAACGCAAAAACAGCCTGGAACGACTGGTAAATAATTTAAAAATTATTATGCTGGAAGATAGTTTACAAAGTCTGGCAACATTAAGTCCCGCCGAAAGAGAAGCACGTATTGATGCTGTGATAGCACGTGAAACAGAAGAGCAGGAACGCATCAAAAAAGAAAAAGAAGAACAGCAGCACATGGAAGAACAATCGGTGATTGAAGAAAAGCTGCTTAAGGGTCAACCACGTAATATTGGCAATAAACCGGGAGGCTTACAACAGGGAGCGTGGTATTTTTATAATACGTCGGCTATTGCTGCCGGAGTAGGTGAGTTCATGAAAAAGTGGGGCTTCCGTAAACTGGAAGATAACTGGCGCCGCACAGAAAAAGAATCAGAAGTAACTGCAGAGAATGAAGAAGAGGCAGTTGGTCCATCTATCGACAGTCTTGCTGATGCACAGAAAGCACTTTCTGACTCTCTTTCAAAACTGGATGCAGGCAAACGTAAAGAAGCGTACCTGAAAGCCATTCCGGGAGGAGAAGCATCTATTAAAGAATCCAACATTAAACTTACGGAAGCTTTTTACAATGTTGGGATTATATATAAAGAACAACTGGCCAATAATAAAGAATCAGTAAAAGCATTTGAAACACTGGATACCCGTTTTCCCGGAAATAAATACAAACTTCCATCCTACTATAACCTGTATCGTTTATATATAGCGATGAATGATTCAGCCGGTGCAGAGAAATACAGAAGTTACCTGTTGAATAATTTTCCGGAGTCGGAATACAGCAAGCTGATTAATAATCCTAATTATTATGCAGAAGCAAGAAAGAAAACCCAGGTGTTACAGGTTTATTACGAAAATACGTACAGGGCATTTCAGAATGCACAGTATACAGATGTAATAGAACGTAAGGCCTTTTTTGATGAGCAGTTTCCGAAGAACAATCCGCTTGCAGGAAAATTTGCATTACTCAGAGCATTGGCAATCGGCAAGTCGCAACCGATAGATAACTTTGAACTGGCGCTGGAAGATGTTGTTCGTGGATTTCCTAAAGATTCAGTAAGCATTCGTGCAAAAGAAATTCTTGCTTTCATTAAAAACAGTAAGCAAACGGTTAATGTAACTCCGGAAGATTCAACAGCGTCAAAAGCAAAAATTGATAAAGCTATTGATGCAACGGCATTTTTGTATGCACCGGAAACACCACATCTTTTTTTAATTCTTGTACCAAAAGACACAGCAAATCTTCTTGCAACAGTTAAACCGAAACTTGAATCATTTGCAACAGCCAATTTCAGTAATGAAGTATTGAAAGCACAACAGGGAAACCTGGATCTTGACTGGCAATATCTTGCTGTTAGCGGATTTAAAGATAAACAGAGTGCTATGATATTTTATTCGATGATCATGGAGGACAATACAGTGATCGGCACATTGAATACATCCGTAACACAGTTCTTTGTTATTTCACCAACCAACATGTCGCAGCTGTCGATTAATAAAGATGTAACGAAGTATGCTGCCTTCTTCCAGGATAAATACCTGCAGTGATTGATAACAAAGTAAATATCCTGTTTTGTATATGTTGACATTCCTTCGTCAACCTTTTCCATTCACCTCTTCTCCAGCAAAGAGATTAAAATCCGCAGCCTGTATTTCTCTTTTTATTTTTCTTTTTCTATATATATTCAGGCCATTTGGTATTGGCAATATTAGAGACAACATATTACTTATTACAATTGGATATGGTTGTGTAACTATGATCATCACTTCCCTTACAACAGTGTTGATACCACAAGTGTCTCCACGTTTTTTCCTGGAAGAGCAATGGAACACAGGAAAGGAAACATTATTTGTGTTGCTGATAATTACCTGCATCAGTTGTGGAAATATTATTTATACCAGCTTCCTGGGCTATACAACCTTTACACTTTCGGTATTTTTAAAGTTTGAACTCATCACCTTAATTGTTTCACTTATTCCGGTGATTACAATCATTCTCATCAAACAAAATCTGCTGCTTAAAAAGAACTTAGCTACTGCAAGAGATTTAAGCGATTCACTTGCACATAAAGTACGTTTAACAGAGCACATCAGCAACAACCTTGTAATTCATGCAGAAAATCCGAAGGATGATTTTAAAGTAATTCCATCTGAAATTTATTTTATTAAGGCTGCAGAAAATTATGTGGAAATTTATTCTTCTGATTCAGGGCAGATGAAAAAAACCCTGTTGCGCACTACTTTAAAGAATGCACATAATGATATTAAATCGTTAAGTCAGTTTTACCGTTGTCACCGTACCTATTTGATTAACCTTGAAAAAGTAAAAAGAGTAACAGGTAATGCGCAGGGGTATCGTTTGGTGCTGGAAGACTTTGAGGAATCTATTCCTGTTTCGCGTGGATTGAATAAAGATATCACACTACGACTTAAACGCTGATTGTTATCTGCATTGTTATCCGTCACATAACGTGCAAACTGTCACACAATCGTGCGAGCTGTCACAATTGTATTGCAGGAACAATAGAAACAGTATTTATTTGCCATCAAAAAAAATGGAAGAAGCAGCTCATATCATTTTAATAGTGCATATTATCTGCGGTAGTATTGCACTGCTTTCCGGACCTGTTGCAATGTTGAACCAGACTGGAAACAACCTCCACCGATTAAGTGGTAAATTGTTTTTTTATGCGATGTCAGTTGTATTTGTAACTGCCATTTATCTTTCCATTGTACATCATCTTTTATTCTTATTCCTGATTGCCATCTTCAGTTATTACAACATTGTAATAGCTTACCGTGCTTTATATCTTAAAAAACTGGGTAACGGACAAAAACCTAAGTTGATTGACTGGATCATCACAATAATTACTTCTGTTTTGCATGGTAGTTTAATTGTGTGGGGAATTTATGTTTCCTTTATAATGGGTCAATCGTTTGGAAGTGTTGCAGTAATATTCGGAAGTATTGGTGGCTTAATGAATATCCGTGCTTTTAAACATTACATAAATGGATATCGTGAAAAAAACGACTGGCTGATAGTACATATTTCAGGGATGATTGCCGGTTACATTGCTGCAACAACTGCATTCCTGGTGAATGTTATTACCTTTCAGCCATCCTTTATTTTATGGCTTGCACCGTCAGTAATCTTTGTGCCTTATATTATTTACACCACACGTAAATTCAAAAAGAAATTCAACAAAGGAAAACAAGTGAGTGAACTTGCAAGGATTGAAATAATGCAGAATTAAGAATGCAGAATTGAGAATGCAGAATTGAATTTACAATTATAATGAAGAAGTTTCTAGAATTTAAAAACTCAATTTATAATTTTGAATTTTGAATTTATAATTAATAAGAAGGAGGTTCCTCGAATTGAAAAATCTCATTCTTAATTATTAATTTTTAAATTCTGCATTATTAAAACTCCCCTGTTGCCCAATGAAAAACATTACGTGAGATAGCATAATTTCCATCCATGAAATAAAATACACCACCCCATTTGTAATCTACTTTTCTGTATTCAGCAATAGAAACACCTTTTGCAATTTTAAAAGTAGTTATAGTTCTGTTAGATTCCACCAGGATATATTTTCCGGAGGTTGAATATTCTTTTGAAATATTCTTTGCTCCCTGAATATCCATATCTGATTCACTGCTTCCTGCGCTTTTTAAATCATCACCCAATGAGCTGATCAATGAAACATTATTTCTTTCCACTGCTCCAGCTTCAACCGGATTTGCATTTGGATCATCACCGGAAGAAACGCCACCATTTTTATAATGATCCTGATCAGCAATACCATTCACTGCTTTATTTTTTTCCTGAGATAATGATGGTGCAGATTTATTTCCTGCATCTTCACCCGGAACAGCTCCTGGTGATGGTGGAGGTTCAGCGGCAGGTGTTGCTGTTGAAATTGAATTAACAACAAGCGGTGGTTCTGTTATTGCCTGCTGCCTTTGTTGTGGATCAGGTGTGTTTGATTCAGCAGTATGCTCCGACATCTGTCCGCTGCTTGCTGCATCATGCTGATCATCACTTCCTGTTTCATCATGTGTAATTGTTCTGCTGCCTGAACCGGATGCACGCTCCTCAGCAGCTTTCACCATCAATTCGTCCTCTGTTTTTTTAAGGATGCTTAAAATGGATTTAGTATAATCCACATCATAATCAAAATCATCAATTGAAGGATTGAAATGAATTCGTGCTACAGGTTGATTATATACAACAATGTTTACACCTTCATACTGACGGAAAATTTTCACACCGATTTTATAGGGTTCAAAAGCCTGCTCCATACGCTCCGAGGGAACATCTGTATTTACTGCAATTGATTTAGTAATATATCCTGGTTTTGAAAAACTCAGTATGTAATCATTATTAAAATCGAGTTTTATCTTCAGAAAACTTTTGCCTTGCAGAGTGAATACGGTAACACCTGCTTTTTTCACAGCAATAACAGTTTGATTGAAATTGCCGTTCTCCACCATAAAATCTACAGGAAGCTGCAGTTGATTTTGTGCTCTGGCAGAAAAAAAACAAACCAACAACATTACTGTTACCAGCTTTGTTGTTAGTTTATATCTTAAGTTTCTCTGCACTATACCTTATTTTACCTGTAACAAATGTACGATTTTATAAGGGTTAATAAAAGAAAATTACTTCACTGAATGAAATCTTCAGCCAGCAGGATTATTTATATAATATGCTGGATATTATCGTCGTGCAAAACGTCGCTGAGGTGGTCGTGCTGAACTGCGCTGATTGCTTTTTGCAGCAGGTGCAGGGGATGATGAACGACTGACAACAGGAGGTGCATTCATTTCATCAATTACATTTTTAACCAGTTTGTTGATGTCTCTCAGATAAGTAAGTTCTTCTGTAGAACATAGAGAAATAGCAATACCGGCTTCACCTGCACGACCAGTTCTTCCTATGCGGTGAATATAGGTTTCCGGTACTTCAGGCAATTCGAAATTGATTACATGACTAAGCTTGTCAACATCAATACCACGTGAAGCAATATCAGTTGCAACCAGGATTTTAACAGTACGGTCTTTGAAACCAGCTAATGCACGCTGACGCGCATTCTGTGATTTGTTTCCGTGAATAGCTTCTGCTTTTATACCCTGACGACTTAATTCTTTAGCAACTTTATCTGCACCATGTTTGGTTCGTGTAAATATTAAAGCATGCTCAATTTTTTCTTCTGTAATTAAAGAATGCAATGCCGTTTTCTTTTCTGATTTTTCTACATATAGCACCCGTTGTTTAATCATTTCCACAGGAGATGAAACAGGAGTAACTTCAACTCTTACAGGATCGGTAAGAAGTGAGTTGGCAAGGCTTCTGATTTCTTCAGGAACTGTTGCAGAAAGAAACATTGTCTGACGTTTCTTCGGAAGTTTAGGGATGATCTTTTTAATATCATGAATGAAACCCATATCGAGCATACGATCTGCTTCATCCAGTACAAAAAATTCAATTGTATCCAGTCTGATAAAACCCTGGTTCATCAGATCAAGCAATCTGCCTGGTGTTGCAATCAGTACATCTACACCACGACCTAAAGCCTGTGTTTGATTCAGCTGAGAAACACCACCAAAAATAACGGTATGTTTAATCTTCAGTCCTTTGCCATAATCTGTAAAACTCTCACCGATCTGTATGGCCAGCTCACGTGTTGGAGCCAGTATAAGTGCTTTTATTCCCTTACGATGAACGGTATTTCTGTGTAATAACTGCAGGATAGGTAAGGCAAATGCTGCCGTTTTTCCTGTGCCCGTTTGGGCGCAACCAAAAACATCTCTACCTTCTAAAAGGTAAGGAATTGCTTTTTGTTGAATAGGTGATGGGGTTTCATATCCCAACGCCTGCAATGAACTGATAATGTGTTCATCCAGGTTTAAATCTTTAAAATTCATTAATTTGATTAATTATATTATTGGTGAAATTATTTGCTGATAAAATTCAGCAGTTTTTGTTAATTATAAAAACCTGTATGGAGATGGCCGGGATGACTTAGTCGGGAAATACATGGAACCGGCATATGGTTCTTTATTACGGCAAAGGTAGGGATAAAGATTCAATAGTGGAAATATAGCAGGCTTTGTACCATATTGAGAAAACCTGTCTGCATTAAAAAAAAGAAGGCCGGAGCTATCTCCGGCCTTTGTAAAAAAAGGAAAAAGTACTTTTATTCTACCACCATTTTTACAGTATCAGTAATACCTTCTTCCGATTTTAGTGATACGAAATAAATACCAGGCAGTAATGCATTAATATCTAAAGTAATTTTATTTGAACCTGCACCTAGTTCATATAAAGAAGATATATATGCAGTGCGGCCGGCAACATCCGTTACAATTACTTCCAGTTTTCTATCATGAAGCAAATCAACTAAAAGATAAGCCTGATCAACTGCAGGATTCGGGAATATAGAAGTGCTTACGATTGCTTTGTTAACAGTTTCACTTACAGTTGATGCACTTCGCATTTGATTGGGTATGCTGATAAGAACTGCAATATCTTTTACTGCAATTCCATTTCCTATTTTACCAACTAAAGTTGCGGCACCTGTACTCAGATCAACTGTATATAAGTTATCAAAAGTGGAAACCGTATTTGCAATAAAATATGCCGTGTTTATATTCGTAGCTGAATTAAATCCGATATCAAGATCAGAACTTTGATCAGCAAGATTAACTGTTAAGCCAGAAATACCAACTGTATTCAACGCCCCATTGTTAGGTGGGTTTTGTGTAGTGAAAACATTTAAGGAGTCATCGTAATTATATAAAGAAGTAGCTGCTGTACCAGAAATACTATTTATATAAGCAGATGTTCCAATAGAAGGATTAATACCTGCATTAACATCACCTGCCACAAATGCAAGCATCGTATCCACAGATGCAATAGCTCCGCTTTCAGGATGTAACCGGTAATTTGAATTATTACTACCTGTAATACGAATTCGATCTGCCACAGGATTAAAATCAAAACCGATTTTTCCTTTTCCTAATGAAAGACTTACCGGAATACTATTAACCACCATTGCTGTTCCATTAGCAGGTTGTAGTTTATAAACCTGTGCATTTCCATTAGCAGTATCGTAACCCAATATATATAATTCACCTGTAGCAGGACGGAAATCCATACCGGAAATAAGTTGCCCTGCAGTAACTCCGGAAATTGTTTTTGATGAACGGATCAAAGTTGGAAAATCAGAATCAAATGTAATTAACACATTAGAAGATGTAAGTGCGTAAATCAAATCTCCGGAAACAGGTGCCGGTTGAGTTCGTTTTATATATGCAGCAATATCTTTTACAGCGATGCCATATCCAATTTTACCATTTGAAGTAAGTACACCAGTAGATAGATTCACACTATATAAATTATCAGAAGCACCAGTTGTGTTTGCGGCTAGATAAGCTACATTGGAAGATGTGGCAGCATCATAAAATATATCAAGATCAGTAGATTGATCAGCAGTATTTACCGTAATTCCGGAAGAGCCAATGGTATTTAATGTTCCGGCGTTCGGAGGAAGTTGTGTGGTAAGAACATTTAATGAATCATCATAATTATACAATATAGTTGATGTTGCTCCTATATAACTGTTAGTATAGGCAACTGTTCCTATAGAAGGGTCGATACCCTGATTTACATCTCCTGTTGCAAAAGCAAGACTTCCATCTGTTGCAACGATAGCACCTGTTTGAGGATGCAATCTATAGTTTGCGTTGTTACTTCCTGTTACACGAATGCGATCAACAGTAGGATTAAAATCAAATCCGATTTTACCTTTGCCCAATGCCAGCACAACAGGAGCGGCTACAGCAGTTGCAACGCCGGAGTTTCTATCGAGCATATACAATTGCGCATTCCCATTCAATGTATCATATCCCAATATATATAGCTGCATTGTTGCAGGACGAAAATCCATTCCTGCAATAATTTGTCCGGTAGTAATACCTGTAACAGCTTCTGCATGACGGATAATTTCAGGCATTTCCGAATCAAGTGTAATCAACATGTTAGATGAGTTCAAAGCATATAACAGATTTCCTTTCACCATAAAAGGTATTGCCCTAATAATACGCACAGCAATATCTTTAACAGCAACGCCACCACCAATAGCACCTACTAATGTTGTATTTCCGGTTGACAGATTTACAGTATATAAATTATCATTCAGACTTCCGTTCGTATTAGCAGAAAAATAACCGGTATTGGTTAAGAGTAGTGGATCAAAATATATATCAAGATCAGAAGAAGCATCATTAAGATTTACACTGATGCCGGAAGATCCAATTGTATTTAATGTACCTGCATTTGGTGGCGCCTGTGTAGTGAATATATTTAATGAGTCATCATAATTATACAATGTTGTTGATGTTGCACCAATGTAACTGTTGCTGTATGCTACAGTTCCAACAGAAGGATCAATGCCATTGTTTACATCACCTGTTGCAAAAGCAAGATTTCCATCTGTTGCAGCTATTGCTCCGGTTTCAGGGTGCAGACGATAATTGGAATTGTTACTTCCTGTAACACGAATGCGATCAACTGTTGGGTTAAAATCAAAACTAACTTTACCTGTTCCTAATGAAAGCATAACAGGTAAAGTATTAATAACCGTTGCAGCACCTGTAGTCCGGTTTAGTGTATATAATTGCGCCTGACTGTTTGACGAATTATATCCTAATCCATATAACTGACCAGTTGAAGGACGGAAGTCTATATTGCTTAACTCCTGACCTGCTACAATACCAGTTACAGGAACAGTGCGAAGAATTAATGCAGGATTGTTTGCAGAAAATACAATAAGGTTATTGCCTGATAAAGCATACACATTCTGAGAATAAATTTTTGCTGGCAAGAGGAAGAAAACAGACGTAATAATAAATGTAATTAATGGAAGAGTGTAATGGTTCTTTTTCATACGAAACGGGTTTAATGATTAAAAAATAAAATTAACTATGCAATGAAAATCAAAGCATAAATTAACTTACGGAATCAATTTAACTGTGGATTGCCGAACGCAGAAAAAAATATTACTTAACAGCCCGGTTAATAATTACCGGAAATGTTTCTGATGTAAAATCGCTTGTTAATGTAACAAAATAAACACCTTCACTAAATTGGTTTAGATCAACACTTGTATCATTACCATGAAAAGAAGCAGAGTATTGAACTTCTCCTAAAACATTACTTATAAAAATGGTAAAAGGAGAATCAGTATTCGTACTCTTAATAGAATTCACAAATAATTTTTCGCTGGCTGGATTTGGATACACCCGAAATGCCGCTGTTTTAGAAACATTCTCCTCAACACCAACAGCAACTCCATCAATACGGAACACTTTACTCTGCAGTTGATTTA
>JBDTVD010000090.1:0-11488 GCA_040007375.1 Bacteroidota bacterium
AACTGTCTTTTTGCTGCACAGGTTGGTATTGCCGGTTGTGTGATTGTGAAGGATAATGTGATTTTGTGGGGCCAGGTAGGGGTACAGAAGGATCTCACTATCGGGGAAGGAGCAGTGGTATTAGGTCAGAGCGGAATACCTAAATCTCTGGAAGGAGGAAAGACTTATTTTGGAAGTCCAACTCAGGAAGCCCGGGAAAAAATGAAAGAACTGGCTTATATAAAAAGACTACCGGAGATTGTTGAAAAATTAAAGTGAAGCACTTCACGGTTATTATTTTGCTGAATAGATTCGTAGATGCAGTTATTAAGCGAAGTGGAAAAAAAAACGCAGGCGGATTTATATATAAAGCAACTGCAATTGCATTGGCTCTTACAGGTTACTAAGGCAATTAACTACAATCTCCCTAGCGATCAGCTTTTTGAAATTTATGAAACTGTTATGCGCGATCATCTTCGCGTAAATAAATTATCGCTGTATGTTTTTGAGGGAGAATGGAAAAAGATGCTTGCATATGGTGAAACCGAAGGCAGTGCATTGTTAAATCCTGTTCAGCATTTTCCGGAGCTGGCCGGAATGCAGTTTACCAACGACAGGATGCCGGAGTGGGTGCAGGGTTATGAAAGTATTATTCCTGTATATCATAACCAGGAACCACTTGCATATGCATTTATAGCAGATCTGCAGAATGACAGGATACAGAACTTAAAAGAAATTCTTCCTTTTATCCATACGATTACCAACATCATTGTTGTTGCTATTGAAAATAAACGGCTCACCAGGGAAACCATTAACCAGGCGCAAATGCAGAAGGAACTGGAACTCGCTGCACGCATGCAGAATATGTTGTTTCCTGCTCACCTTCCTTCCAATAAATGTATTGACCTGGCAGCAACTTATCTTCCGCATCAGCAGGTGGGTGGCGACTATTACGATTATATAGAAATTTCTGAAGATGAATTGTTGATTTGTCTTGCTGATGTTTCAGGTAAAGGAATGTCTGCTGCATTGCTGATGTCGAATTTTCAGGCGAACCTGCATGCAAAAACCCCATCAATAAAATCATTGCAACAACTTATTATTGCATTAAACGCATCGGTAAATAAAAGTGCAAAGGGGGAAAAATTTATTACTGTTTTCCTTGCTGTGATTAATACAAAAACACAAATTATACATTATGTAAATGCTGGTCATAACCAACCTGTTTTATATATAAACGGAACTTTTACTCCTCTTGATAAAGGCACCACAGGACTTGGTATGTTTGAAGAATTACCATTTGTGAATGAAGGCCTGGCTTATTTTCCTAAGGGTGCTATTTTGTTTTGTTATACGGATGGTATTATAGAGCAGGAAAATGATAAGGGTGAAATATTCGGCCTGGATAAATTAACAGATCTGCTGAAAATAAATGCCGATGTTTACACCATGAAAGATCTGCATTTTCGGCTCATTGATGAATTCCGCAACTTCCGGAAAAATGTGGAAGGACTGGATGATGTTACGCTGTTAAGTTGCAGATCCGTTTGATGTTAAATTTATTAAATCCAAATTGAATTATTTATAATTTCATTGCTTCCCTCTCGTCTTGTTAAATTTAAAAAGGGGAGATGACTCTTTTACTTTACTGGATATTGGTGGCTGAAACCATTCTGTAAAAAAAAATTAAAAAACATTTTCCTGTTTCCTGATTTTATTACTGCAGGATTACGGATTCCATTTCCGTTTTTTTACTGCTGTGAAAAAGATCAATCGCAACAATGGCGGCAGTAAATCCCCAGAACAGAACTGATAATTTATCGGTATCAAGGAAAAAATTTAAAACACCATGAACATAATAGGTAATCAATCCCAGCAATAATGCTTTCGTAAGTGAGCGCACACTTCCTTTTTGTTCTCTTTTATATATACGTGATGCTGTAATAATAGTGGCAGTAATAATTAATATCTTTAATAAAGATCCGAACATTCCTTCCTCCGCAAGCGGTCCGAGATACTCACTGTGTGAACCACCTACCGTTCCAAAATTAGTACTGATAATGGAACGCTCACTGTATTTCTGATATGGAGCATATTGAAACATAAAAGTTCCAGGGCCAAATCCGAATATTGGTTTATCTGCAAACATCCTTATTGCTGATGACCATCTGTTTAACCGTTCAATATTACTTGCATCGTTGGAAACATTTCCAATACTTTCCACATGTTGCTGAATGTCGGTGGAAGATGTTTTATCGTTTTTTTCGAGGTGCATGAAAAGTTGTGACCGGAACAGTATGAACAATAATATCACTGCTGCGGCCATACCATATACCAGTGCAGTTTTAATACGTACCACATATCCAAGCCAGCAAACAAAAGCAGCAAGCAAACCAACCCATGATGCACGGGTGTAAGACAAGATGATGGCAATGCTTATAAATAACAACACCAAAGCAGAAAATCCTCTTTTATATATAGAGTCATGCTTATCAGAAATAAATGAAATAGTGACAGGAATAAAAAATGCAATAGCTGCAGCATAAGCAGTGTGATCATTGTAAAAAGGAACCATTGAAATATGTGCACCAGCTTCCGTCCATCCCCATAAATAATGATTGAACAGTGTATATGCAATTACTGCAAGGAGTGTACTTAAATACATCCATAGAAACCGTTTGATATTATAATAATTCTGAAAAATATAGAGTAACATGAAATAGCTCACCGTTACATAACACATCCTTGCTAATGTTGATTTCAGAGAAACCATAAACATGGAACTGGTAAGTGTAGTAACTAACATCCATCCGAGATGAAGTAAAATCAGAATAGTTACCGGATGCTTTAAAATCTTATTATTAAGTCCTCCGTCAATTAATATCTTAAACCAAAACAGAATAAATAAACCGAACATGAGTGGATCAGCAGGAAGACTGATTCCGATTCCGAGTGAAGTCTTATTCAGATTTATTGACAGTGGAGTGATGAATGCACAGAACAAAGCCATCATCTCCATCCTGAAAATGGCAAGCATCACAATATATATTACAAATGGAAGGAGAAGAAAGTAAATCTGATCTTTCGTTACAGCGATTATAGACGCCGTTAAGAACAACCCCGTTATGAGAAAGAAAAGTTTTTTCCCTCTTGTATTCAGATTTTTTTCCTGCAATTCAGATATCATTACCCTGAAATTGATTCATCAAATTGTTTCTTGTAATATTCCTGATAAATAATTACAAGTAAAGCAACAGACATAACTGATAGAGTTATCAGCAGACTCAGCACCATTCTTTTTGGAGAATCTTTTTTCTCTGCAGGTACTGCCTTAGTAACAAGATTGTGAAAACTTATTTCTTTGGTGTAATCACTTTCAAAATCTTCCCTTTGTTTTTTAATATCATTATACTGACCACGCACACGCCATAAATTTTCTTTTAATGAAAAGGCTTCATTTCCTTTTTCTTCCAGGTTACGTTTTGCCTGTTCCATTTTTGAAGATGATCCTCCACCTCCCATGCTGCGGTAATATTCACGACTGAAACCAATAACCTGGTTTTCGTAATCAAGGATTCCATATTTTTCACTCAGCTCTTTTTGCTGTATCAGCATACTGTCCATTTCTACTTTTTTCTCCGCCAGACGATTTTCTGACACCAACATATTCTCTCTTGCTTTTTCACGGATCAGTGTTAATGCTTTTTTATCCATAAATACAATTATAGAATCACACATCTGTGCGGCAATTTTTGGGTCTTTATCAAGTATGTTGATTTCAACCGACTCATATTCTGTTTTGTTTACTGAGATGTTTTCATCCAGCATCAGCATAATTTCATGACGGGGAGAACTGCCTGAAGTATCAATGTCGTAATGCTTATATAAAGCAAACGCTTTTATCAGGTTTTCCTTTACATCCTCCGATTTAAAAAGCTGAACCATTTGTTCGGTGGCCGATTCCTTCGAATAATTGCCAAGATTAAAAGGATAAACTACTGTTGTTGACTTAAACATGGGTGTTATGAGCCATGTAGCGGCATAACTAACCAGGAGGGTAATAATAAACAAAGTGGTGATCTGTTTCCGCCACTTAACCAGCATCTTAATTAAATTGATTGCATTGAATCTTACCGGTTCATTCTGCATTGGTGAAGTCATAATTAATGGATTTTTCTATTTCAGAGGGTGGCAAAAATAACGAATCTGCCAACGTAAATTTCCGATGCGCAAAAGTGCTCTTGTTTTAATTCTGCCCAGGCTGACGGATCAGTCTTATAATGCTTCTTGGCCGGATCAGGAAAAAGGCAAACGACAGGGCAATGGAGAGTAATACACCTGCAATGCATGAAAAAATCCATTTTATCGGTAAAGTCTGGAGGAAGGAAAACAGAATAAAAGTACTTGCTGTAAACAGGGCATACCGTGAAAACAGCCACCAGCGATAAGTAAACTTAAATATGTGATGTACCAGTAACATTTGTGCACCTGCAGTGATATACTGCGTAACTAATGCAACCATTGCTGCACCTAATGGTCCGTAAATAGGAATGTAGTAATAGTTGAGGCTGATGTTCAGTATCATGCCTCCTAATGCAATGTAATTCAGATAGCGCAGACTTCCGTTTGCAGTAAGCAGTGTGCCGAATATATATACAGATGAAAATGCGAGGAAGCAATTCATAATCACTCTTAAAATAAGTGCTGATTCTTTAACATGTTGATGATACAATGCTGTCATCAGTTGTTCGTTATAAAATACGGATAAAGCCATCAGGATAATAGAAGGTATTGCGATAATGGAAAAAGATAATTCAACAAGGTCTTCCACAAATTCTTTCTTCCTGATCATAGATGAAAACATGGGAAGCAATAAAATGGAAATCAGATAAGGGAACTGATTTGCTGCGTCCATTAATCTTCGTGCCTGTGCATATATACCAGCCTGAAATGCACCATCAGGTAATAAACGTTCAATCATAACTGAATCAACATTGGTATAAAACCCCATCAATAGAATGAGAATTGCGAACGGATAACTTTGTTTGAGTATTACAAGAAAGAATTGAAGATTCCAGGATAGCTTGTTAAATTTTGCTTTTTTGGCAACGATGATAAAGGTGATAATAGCTGTGAGGAAATAGGCTAATGTTTGTGCCCATACAAAATATTCTATAGGAAATGATTTTGAAAACCATCCTGACCAGAGTAATACGGAACAAAAAATAATCATTAAAGTACGGTCGAGAACGGAGATAATACTTTCCGTTTTGAATAACTGTAATCCGGATATATTACTACGCAGATAAAGGGTGAAGGAAGCAAGCACCTGATTAAACAATAAGATCAAAAGAATGGAGAGCCGACGACTATCATAATCCATAATCCAGCCGGCAATCAGACTTATACCAATATATATTACAGCAAGCAGAATCCGTAGAACAA
Organism: Bacteroidota bacterium; assembly: GCA_040007375.1. Taxonomy (GTDB): domain Bacteria; phylum Bacteroidota; class Bacteroidia; order AKYH767-A; family OLB10; genus JANOXC01. Next base: position 5,425 of record JBDTVD010000090.1, read on the forward strand.
CAATAGAAGAAAAGTGTTTTTTCAGCAAGTGACTATGCTGTGCAATATTTCTTACGTTGTAATTTGTTATTCCAAGATCAAGTAGAATGTTGAGTAGAAAAGAGAAACTTAACAGAGAGGAATAAAGTCCATACTCTGCTGCTCCTGTTGTGTTTTGAACTACTCTGTCAATTCCAAAAATCCAAAATGGCTTGATCAGGATATTCATGAAGATCAGAAAGAAGAAATTGGTAATAAATTTCTTTTGCATTCCAGCCATGATCTTTCAATATTAATATAAAAGAAGTGAATGCTTCAGATGTACATTTTATCAGGCAGCATTTACTACTGAATCCTTTTTAAGGTGTTCCTGAAAATAATATATATCAATTACTGATTCTGAAACACCAGTAACTTCATTAAAACAAGCCGTGTAATTCAGCATTTATTTTGTTAACCACCATTCCCATATGCTCAGGATTCTCGGCAAAATTTATATCATCAATATCAATGATCAGTAATTTACCCAGTTCATATTGTGATATCCATGCTTCATACCGTTCATTAAGTCTTTTTAAATAATCAAGACGAATAGAATTCTCATAAGCTCTTCCACGTTTTTGAATCTGGTTTACCAGCGCAGGAACAGTTCCTCTCAGGTAAATTAACAAATCAGGTGGTTGAAGAAAATTGCACATCAGGTTAAATAACTCCAGGTAATTATTAAAATCACGTGTTGTCATTAATCCCATAGCATGCAGGTTAGGAGCAAAGATGTACGCATCTTCATATATAGTCCTGTCCTGAATTACCGTTTTAGCACTCTTACGGATTTTCATCACCTGGTTAAAACGGGAATTCAAAAAGTAAATCTGCAGATTGAATGACCATCGTTGCATGTCCTCGTAAAAATCATTTAGATAAGGATTGTCGTCCACATCTTCGTAATGTGGTTCCCATTTCATGTTTTTAGCAAGAAGTGAAGTAAGTGTTGTTTTGCCTGAGCCGATATTTCCGGCAACAGCAATGTGCAAAGTCTTTTTATCAGAAGCCACTTATAGTTACGATTTAGGTTTACGATATACTGTTGATCTTCTGAATTAAGAATGAGAACAATCTGTATTCGCAGAAGTATTATGTGTTCAAAAGTAGAAGCCTTGGTGTTGACTCACAAAAAATGTTGAAAACTTCCTGTGTCAGTTACTGTAGATTTCCACTTTCTTATCCAATGATCTCACAATTTTTCCCGGAAGAATGTGAGTGGAACCTTCTGTATCACTGAATGGCAGCGCGTTCTCTGTTATTTTTCCATTCCTGATATTTATTTTCACAAGTAAACTTTTGTTCACAAAAATCCATTCATCATGGACCAGAAGTCCTCCGTTTCCATTCTCAATGGTTAATGGTTTGAAATAACTTCCCATTTTATCGAACACAAGCAATGCATTTTTATCAAGCATCACCAGCCAGTAATCTGATTCAGCCATGAAAGTTGGATTGATAGTATGCATAATATCCTGACGTAAATCATTACTCAGACTTACCGGTTGAAGTGCTGCATCATATTTATATAACCGTGATGTTGCATTATCATATACCCACATTCCCTGCGTTTCAGAAGTGCATACAAGCAATGGATCTGCCAGCTGAAGTTTTCTTAAATCAATCAGACTTTGTTCTGCCAGTTTATTATCAAGCAGCCGTACTATTGCAAAGGGTTTGTAAAACAACAAAATCCGGAGTGGATCTCTTACATCAACAGAACTTATTTCGCCATAAGTTTTATCGCTGAAGGAGCAGCATAATATTCCTTTTTCATCATACTTAAAAAGTTCTGATCCTTTTACCATATATATATTACCCAGAATATCACCGGTAATTATTTCAGCATCAAAATTAGGATTAATGGTGATTACAGATGTCTGTTGTGAAAACACGGAAGAGGAAATCAGAATAAAAAAAAGATATATATAACTCTTCATGCGGTTGCTGCTGCTATTAAACTGTTTATCTCCTCAACAAGTTTTCTGTTGTTGCTTAATCGTGGTACTTTATGTTGTCCTCCAAGTTTATCTTTTGATTTAAGCCACATATAAAAAGTATGATCAGGAACCTGCCGTACCAGAGGAGGATTTAATACTTTATCATGATAACGTTTTGCCTCGTAATCACTGTTGTATTTTTTTAATGCACCATCCAGCAGATAACCGAAGTACAAAAGGTCGTCAGGTTTTTTTTCAAATTCAATCAACCATTCATGCGCTCCTGATGCCTGACCGCTGAAATAAACAGGACATGCAGTATACTCTCTTATAATTGCTCCTGTTGCAATACATGCATCATTCATTGCATTTTCTGCATTATCCATTATTACTTCTTCACCAAAAGCATTTATATAATGAGCAGTACGTCCGGTAATTTTAATGCGATAAGGATCAGTTGATGTGAATGAAATGGTATCTCCGATTTTATATCGCCACAATCCTGCATTTGTAGTTATGATTACAGCATAATGTTCGCCTGTTTTTACTTCACTGAGTGATAGAGTAGGAGGATTATCATTATCCCAGAAACGTTGTTCTATAAATTCATAGTACACACCGTAATCCAGCATCAGCAACATATCATCACTGTTTTTTCTATCCTGTATTCCGAAGAATCCTTCTGATGCATTATATGTTTCCAGGTAATACATATCATTTTTGGGAATCAATAAACGAAACTGTTCTTTGTAAGGTGTAAAATTTACAGCACCATGTACAAACAGTTCCAGGTTCGGCCATATTTCATTCAGGCTTTTCTTTCCACTTATTTCCAGCACTCTTTTTAATAACACCAGCATCCATGAAGGAACTCCTGCAAGATTTGTTACATCTTCATTCATGGTTTGATGCGCCATCATTTCAATCTTCGATTCCCATTCATCCATCAATGCAATCGAACGGTCAGGCGTGCGGAATAATTGTATCCAGAAAGGCAGATTCTGAATAAGTATAGCACTCAGATCACCATAAAATGATTCATTGTTTAATGCATTGGCATGATGACTTCCGCCGAGTGTAAGCAACTTCCCGTCAAAAAGTTTGGATTCAGGGTTGTTATGAAAATAAATACAGAGCAGATCTTTCCCACCTTTAAAATGACAGTCATCCATCGCTTCAGTAGTAACAGGAATGAATTTCGATTTATCATTCGTGGTACCTGATGATTTCGCAAACCACCGAACGTCGGTAGGCCACAAAAGATATTGTTCACCTTGCTGCAAACGGAATATATATGGCTTGAGTGATTCATAATCCTGAATTGGTACACGTCTTCTGAATTCTTCAGCACCTGATATAGAGGAGAAATCAAAACGTCTTCCGAATTCTGTATGACGTGCCTGCAATACCAGTTTGCGAAGTAATTCTTCCTGTACATCACCAGGAAATTTCATAAAGAGCTCAATCTGATGAATGCGCTGCTTCATGAACCATGAAAAGATACTGCTTATTAAAGGCACGTTTTTATCATTTTGGTAAGAATTAAAAACCTGGAAACCTTTTTTACCTGTCCGTAAAAATAGTAAATTGTTAAAACACATTCAACCTTTTAAACTTACTTCAGAAAGTTATGCTGATTGATTAGGTTTGCTGTCTGATGAAAAGGTACTCCACATTTCTGTTGCTTCTTCTCCTGTCAGTAACCTGCTTTGCCCAGGATGGAGAAACAAAAAAAAGGAAACATTCATTTTATGTAGCAGGTGGTTACAATCTCGACTGGTATTCGAAAAGCGATATTCATTTTGAGGATAACACCGGTCCTAATTTTAATTTTACGCTGCATGATCTTACTGCGGAAGATCGTCCGGGATTGAAAAGAATATTTCATGAGAACATTACTATTCCACAGTATTCATTTCGTTTTGGTGTTTATTTTAATGATAAACATAACCTGGGAATTGAAATTAATTACGATCATGCCAAGTATGTTGTTCTGGATTACCAGACTTCACATTTAACAGGAACAATTGAAGGGAAGGAATATGATACAGATACAGTTGTTGGTCCACGCATGTTGACGTATGAACATTCTAACGGTGCAAATTTCTGTTTGGTAAATCTTATAAAAAGATGGAACATCTGGCAGACGCAGGATTATCGTTTTGCACTGCATGTTATTGCAAAACCGGGAATAGGATTTGTTTTTCCGAGATCAGATGTTACTATTTTCGGGATTAACAGAAATGATACTTACCATGTAGCAGGCTATATTGCAGGAATAGATGCGGGATTTCGTTTTAACTTTTTCAGGTATTTCTTTTTTGATACCAGTTTAAAATCGTGTTTTGTAAATTACACAAATGTATTGTTGCCTGGTGATGGAAAAGCTAACCAGCATTTCTTTGCTTATGAATATATATTCACAACCGGATTTCAGTTCGGTAAATAATATATATATGTTGAGAAATTAATTATATGGGAAATGAAAATTAATTTTTCCAGTTGATATCATAATCCAGGCGCATCTGAACTCCCTGCGAGCGAAGTGCTTTTTTCATAGAGCGAAGATAAGTTGCCTGCTCACCAAGTTCCTTAGCTTCATACCAGATCGATGCTTCACCGGAAAGTCCGGAAAGTAACTCTGCAAATGCTTCTTTTTGTTCAGGAAGTTCTTTAAGACGATAGTTATCAAGATGTGCAGATTTAGCAGCAAAAGAAATTGCATCTAGTAATCCACCTATTGTATCAACCAGATTATTTTTTAAAGCGCTGCTGCCTGCCCACACTCTTCCTTGTCCAAGACTGTCAACAGTAGCAATATTAATTTTTCTGCCATCACTTACACGTTGCGTAAAAACCTGGTAAATACTATCTACCGATTGCTGTATGATAAGTTGTTCAGCAACAGTAACCGGTTTTGTAGGAAGTCCGAGATCAGTAAATAATCCTGTTTTATATCCATCGACAGTAATTCCGAGTTTATTCTTCAAAAGATTCTGAGCATTCAGTAATAAACCGAAGACACCAATAGAACCGGTAATTGTATTTTTCTGAGCGAATATTTTTTTAGCGCCACAGCTTATATAATATCCGCCAGATGCTGCAAGATCACTCATAGAAACTATTAATGGTTTGCTATTGCCGGCGAGTAATGCTTCTCTCCATATCACTTCAGAAGCCAGTGCGCTACCTCCGGGAGAATTTACTCTCAGTACAATTGCTTTTACATTATTATCAAATCTGGCTTTACGTATTGCATCGGCAGTTTTTGCTGCACCAATAGTTTTTTCATCACCTTCACCACCCGTAATTTCACCTTCTGCATAAATTACAGCAATACGATCAGTAGTGAATTTATTTTTTATTTCGGGAGCTACATCTTTATATTTAGAAGCAGTTATAGTTTCCATTTTTGATGATGAAATTCCTGCTACAGTATTAATATCCGTTATAAATTCATCAAAATACGCAACACGATCAACCAGTTTATTTTTAAAAGCATCATAAGCTGTACGCACTTTCAAGCTGTCAGCAATGTTCTCCACTTCGGCATTTGAAATTCCACGTGATGCTGCAATCTGACTAACGATATTATTCCAGATGTCATTTACAAAATACGCCACCTGTTCACGGTTTTCATCACTCATCTTATCAAGTACAAATGTTTCACCCGCACTTTTAAATTTCCCATGACGTATTAATACCGGTTCAATCTCCAGCTTTTCAAATGTGCCTTTAAAGAACATGAGTTGCGTCATCAGTCCATGCAGCTCTACAAGTCCTTGTGGATTTACATATACCTTTGTTGCTGCTGAGGATAAGTAGTAAGCATTTTGAGAATACGCATCAGCATAAGCATATATAAACTTTCCTGACTTCTTAAATTTCAGCAGTGCGTTGCGGATCTCTTCTGTTTGTGCCATTCCTGTTGTTACATCAGAAGCATCAATATATATTCCTTTAATTCTGCTGTCGGTGGCAGCTTTATCAATGCATTGCAGAATGTCATTCATTCCCGGCTGCTGATGACTTTCCATATTTCCAAAATCGAAATTATGAAAAGGATTTGCAGATGTTCTTTCATTCACTTCTTCTGACAAAGA
>JBDTVD010000091.1:0-11430 GCA_040007375.1 Bacteroidota bacterium
ACGTTATCATACAATACTTTGCAATACGATTCTGTAAGTTTAGCTATTTGCAATGGCGATAGTGTTATTGTTAATGGTAATGTGTATTATCTTGCCGGAAATTATTCTGATACTATTCCTGTTGCCGGAGGATGCAAAAAAATTCAGGTTACGCAATTATCACTTCTTTCAAAATCTGATAGTATACAAGCTACAGTTTGCCAGGGAGACTCTGTTCTGATTGGCCAACACGCGTATACTGTTCCCGGCATATACTATGATTCCCTTTCTACTTTTACAGGATGCGACAGCGTGGTTATTATCACGTTGTCGTATTCTGTTTTGCCGATTGATTCAACAACTTTAACTTTATGTAATGGTGATAGTGTTTTAATCGGAAATCATGTTTACACTACAGCAGGAATTTATTCTGATACTATTCCCGTTTCCATCGGATGTAAAAAAATTCAGGTTACGCAATTGATGGTTTACTCAAGTATTGTTGATAATGTTTCTGCATCTTTTTGTGCAGGAGATTCTTTTACTATGGGATCTATAATTTATCATCAGCCCGGAATATATATAGACACTTTAAGTTCCGTGTACGGATGTGATAGTGTGGTAATTCTTCAACTCGACAGAAGCTTTGGAGGAACATCTAATACAACAGCTACAATCTGCAATGGGGAGAATTTTATTTTTGGTAATCATGTTTACACGCAAGGCGGAACATTCGAGGAAATTATTCCTGCTGCCGGATGTGATAGTACGGCAACACTTCAGCTTACTGTAGAACCAATACCATCTGCATCTATATTGGTAAGTAATAACAATGTTGTTTCAGGAACGGTGATTCAGTTGAACTGCAGTAATTCACAATTGTTGAGTTATAGCTGGTCAGGAAATACTTCCTTTACAAACCCACATGCACCTTATACAGAATCCATCATCACCACATCCACATGGATTTCACTATCAGTTACCGGAAATAATGGCTGCAGTAATATTGATTCTGTATATATATTTATTCCGGAAGAGGAAGACAGTTGCGCCGGTGCTGCTTTATATATTCCAAATACGTTTACGCCTAACTTTGATGGTGTGAATGATTTCTTCAGTGTGGTTACAACCAATATTAAAGTGGATCTTTTAAAAGTATACAACCGCTGGGGACAGGAAGTGTTTGCCGCAGAAGATGCCAGCAGGAAATGGGATGGCCGTTTTAGAGATAAAAGATGTGCTGATGGTGTTTATTACTATTTGATTCAGTACAACAGTTGTGTTGATGGAAGAAAGAGAACAAGACACGGAAGTATTACACTGTTGAATTAAAAAACAGGATCACCATCAATTTAATATTACTCTTTTATATATCCTTTCTCTTTCAGTCTCATCACCACTTTTTCTCCCAGTTCTCTTCCCCACGTTTGCCCTGCAGTCATTGATTCCTGTGAAATCATTGGCAATGTTTCCACCATCTTTTTTCCAATAGGAGTTTTATAAAAAGCAATTATTTGGTCAAGATCTTCTTCAGTATAATACTTTTCATAAATTGGAAGAATGAGATTAACAAGATCTTCTGCTTTGATCTCTTTTGTAAATTCATCCCAGAATTTCTGATCGACATTGCTATAACTTCCTTTAAAAACATCTATCATCTGTTTTGCTATCTGTACACCAAGGTTAGCTGAACCTGTAACTTCAAGCAGGGTTTTTATCTTTTCAGTTTTTGCACTTGTTTGCGCAACTGCTGAAAAAAGGAAGAAGGAAAATAGTAAAGCAAGAATGCTGTTTTTCATGGTTATATATAATTTTGGGTATAATTGTAATAGTTATGAATTTGCTGTTTGAAAGTGCGCAATAAATAATTGTTGTGCAAGTAAACGTTTGTACTCTTTACTTCCACGGGCATCACTTATCGGAGAAATTTCTTTTTGTAAAATAGTAAGAGCTTCTTTTATGATGGCATCATTTACTGATTTACCATTCAGAAAATCTACCGTTTGTGAAAGATATTTAGGAAAAGCAAATACACCACCCATAGAAGCATGTACATCTGACAATATATTTTCAATAAGATTAAAACTAATAGCAGTATTAACACTTGCAATATCAAGGTGTGTTCGTTTACTTACTTTTTCAAAACTGAAATGAAAATCTTTTCCTGGCTTTATTATAGAAAGAGATACTATCATTTCACCTTCTTTTTTATCAAATGTTTTGTATCCCTTGTAAAAATCTTTTAGTAATAAGTTTCTTCTATTTCCATTGTGATTTAATGTTAATGATGCATTTAATGCAAGAAAGAAAATGGTCATGTCTCCAATTGGTGATGCGTTTACAAAATTACCAGCAATGGTTGCCATATTTCGGATTGGCGTAGAAGAAACCAGTTTAAGATGCTGTTGCAAATCAGGAAATAATGCATTCAACAACGCACTGTTCTTTAATTCTTCAACAGTAACTGCGGAACCAATAATTATTTCATTTTCTTTCTCTTCAATTGATTTTAAAGAAGAATTATTTAACACCGGACGAATTGCTGCATGCATCATACTCTCCTGTTTCTGCACATACAAATCCGTTCCACCACCAGTCAATATGCCCTGAGTGTTATCATCAACAGTAAGTGTTAACTCCCTTAGTTGTTCAGCTACTGAAGAAAAATATCCTGGCAGAAATCCTTCTCTTATCAACCAGTTGATTCTAGGTTCTTCCTCGCTTGTCTGCAGTAATTGGGAAATACGATGTGCCGCACGTTCCAGTGATTTATATCCTGTGCAGCGACAGATATTTCCATCTATAGAAGCAATTATTTTTTCCGTAGATGGAATATCATCTGTCATGCAGACACCGGTCATCGACATCACAAATCCAACTGTGCAAAAACCGCATTGTGTTCCTCCTTCTTCCAGCACAGATTCCTGAACAGGTGTAAGTGTATCGCCATTAATTCCTTCAACAGTTACAACATGACAACCCTGAACATTAATTAATGGTGTAAGGCAGCTTGTCATGGATATATATTTTACATCATCACCATGAAATTTACCGATAAGAACAGTACAAGCTCCGCAGTCACCTTCTCGACAACCGATTTTTGTTCCCATCAGGTGCTGATTATAGCGTATGAAATCCAGCAATGTCATGCCTGGCATCTCTTGCGTTACTATCTTTTTTCTGTTAAGCAGGAAAGAAATCATTGTGCTAAAAATAGTATTTATTACTGAAAGAAATCAATTAGATTTGAGCACTGTATGCAGGAAATTTATTCGCTTTCACAAATTAATATTTATCCGGTGAAATCATTGGGTGGCTTTTCCGTTGCTTCAGCATTTGCGGGAGATCGTGGTTTACAGTATGACCGGCGATGGATGATTACAGATGAAAATCATGTATTTATTACGCAGCGAGAAATCCCATTGATGGCTTTAATAGGAACATCACTTCATGATGATGGAATTTATTTATACAGAAAGCAACAACCGGAAGAACGGTTTCTTATTCCTTTTGAAGTTAAGGAAGGAGAAAAAATAATGTCGGGAATATGGAAAGACAACTGCGAATCTCTTCACTTTAGTCAGGAAGCTGATGAATGGTTATCAGATATGATGAAAGCAAAATGTAAACTGATGTATATGCCGGATAGTTCTGTTCGTCCTGTTGAAGCAAATTTTTTAGTGAATAATGAACAGGTAAGTTTTGCTGATGGATTTCCCTATTTAATTATCGGTGAATCTTCTTTGCAGGATCTTAATAACAGGCTGGATGAGAAAATTCCAATGAACAGGTTTCGCCCGAATTTTGTTTTTAATGGAGGAGCACCATATATAGAAGACAGCTGGAACAACATGCAGATCGGTAATGTGTTATTCCGTGCAACACGACCTTGTTTACGTTGCATGATTACAACAATTGATCAGGAAACTGCAACGGTTAATAAAGAACCATTGAAAACATTGGCTACTTACAGGAATGTGGGTAATAATATAAAGTTTGGAATGAACGTGATGGCTGTAACACATGGCCGGATACAAACAGGAGATACTATATATATGCAGGAAGCAAAATGAGTAATGCGCTTTCATCTGCACAATTACGCATTACTGCACTCTGGGCATTCAGTGAAGCCTTTTTAGGAGGTATTTTACATGGACTTCATGTTCCGTTTACCGGATTGATTTTATCTTCCTTTGCAGCAGTCTGCATGTGTGCACTTGCATTGCATCAGTTCTCTCCCGGAAAAATTATTCATGCAACTATACTGGTGATGATAGTTAAACTCACACTCAGTCCGCATACTCCTTTTACTGCATACTTTGCTGTTTTGCTTCAGGGAACCTGTTGCGAGTTATTATTTTCATTAAAAGTTCCCTATAAAATTTCCTGTTACATAACAGCATTATTTGCTTTGATGCAATCTGCATTTCAGAAGTTGATTGTATTAACAATTTTATTCGGTGTTGATGGCTGGAAAGCACTGGATGATTTTCTGAATGAGGTGCTGGAAACTTTCGGATCTGTACATACTTCTTACAGCATATATATAATTTCTATTTATCTGCTCTTACATTTCATGAGCGGTTTAATTGCAGGGAGGTTTGCATCACAGCTTCCCCAACTGCAGCCAATGAATGTTGCTTACAAAGCCACCGTTGCCTTTCCCTCAACTCCTTCAAAGAAAAAATCACGCTGGAATTCCTTTATATATTATATCTTCTTTGCACTGACAGCAGCACTTATATATAAAATGTATGCATCAGAAAATTTTCTCGACTGGGCAGGAAGTAAACCCATGAAACTAATTGTCCGTTCCTTAATTATTATTGTGTTCTGGTATTTTTTCTTATCTCCTTTGCTGTTGAAGTTATTAAGACGATGGCTCACCGGTAAGAAAAATTCTTTGTCGGCAGAAACAGAAAATGTGCTGTTGTTGCTTCCTGAAATGAAACAGATCGTATATTATGCATGGCTGATATCTTCACAAAAAAACGGGGTGAAGCGCATTACTCTTTTTATGAGAAATTGTTTTCGTATGCTATTAGTAAATCCTGAATGATGATATATGTTTTTTCAGGAGATGTGCAAAGTGCAAAAACAACAAGATTGCTGAATTGGTGTAATGGAAGAAAAAACATTGCAGGAATTCTTACACCTGTTATTGATCAGAAACGCTATTTTTTAAATGTTCTCAGTGGAGAAAAAATGCTGATGGAAGCACCTAAAGAAGAAAGAAATGTTCAGGCAATTGGCCGTTTTGTTTTTTCATCAGATGCATTTGTGTGGGCTGAAAAAATTCTGGCTGATGCCATGGATTCAGATGCAGAGCTGATAGTTATTGATGAAATTGGTCCGCTGGAATTACAGGGAAAAGGGTTTCATAATATCCTGTTGCGTCTACTGGAATCAAACATAAAAAATTTATTACTCGTAGTTCGTTCATCAAAACTGGAAGAAGTGATTGCTAATTATAATTTACATCAGCATACACTAAAGGTAATATCTGATCCTGAAAAAGAACTACCAGCTTTTTAAACCCATTTTTTCTGGTAAGCGAGATTGATTGCCTGTGCCTTGGAACTTACATGCAGCTTACTATATATATTAGCAATGTGCTTACGGACTGTATGTGAGCTGAGAAAAAGTTTTTCCGCAATGATTTTATAATCATATCCGTTTACCAGCAACTTCAAAACTTCATGCTCCCGATCAGAGAGATCACTCTCGCCGGCGGCTTCTGTTGGCTGAGTTGTTCCTTGATTTCTTGTATTCACCAGCATACTCATTGCTTTGCGTGCAATAGAAGGACTCATTGGTATGCCACCGATTTCCACCAGCTGCTGCATATAATCTTCAATGATACTTATCTTCTCATCTTTTAGCAGATATCCTGTTGCACCGGCTTTGATAGCATCAAATATTTTTTCATCATCATCAAATACAGTAAGCATTAAAAAATTTGTTTCCGGATAAAGTAACCTTGCTTTGGCTACTGTTTCAATACCATCCATTTCAGGCATTTCAATATCCATTAAAACTACCTGTGGAAGATTTCTTTTCTCCTGTGCTTTCATTTTCTCCAGGAAATCCACACCATTACGCGCAACAAATACAATCGAAAAATTCATCGAAAGACCGATCTGATCAGAGAGCAGAATTCTGTTCTGTGATTTATCATCAACTATGGCAATTCGTATCGGCATAAACACTTTATCGGAAGTTTTCAAAATTGAACTACTTTGGTTTCTTTATCAATAACACATATGAGTTATAATTCAGCATCAGTTAATTGTCCGTGAATTAAAATGGTAGTTCCTGCGCCTTCAATGCTTTTTATAAGTAATGTTCCTCCTGTTTCTCTTGCACGATGCTCCATGTTTTCCAGTCCGAAATTATTTTCATACTGCTTACCTGTTTCAAATCCTTTTCCATTATCACGCACACTTATACTCCATCTGCCATCACTGAATGATTCAAATGAAAGATTCAGGTTGCTGCCGTTCGAATGTTTTATAGCATTGTGAATTGCTTCCTGTAAAATACGAAATATGTTTAGTGATTCAACACTGGTAAAGTGAATAGGTCTTTCAATTTTTTCGTTGATATGTAGCTGTATATTCTGTTGTCCTTCCAGCTGTTGATGCACAAATACTTTTATACGATCAGATAAATCGTTGATACTGATGTTTTCTTTTTTCAGTGCCCAGATAGTTTCACGAAGGTCGGATATAGAACGACGTGCTGAACCTGTGATATCCTGAAGTGACTGCACATGCTTTTCCGTTAATGAAGCCTGATCAGCAATCATGTATTCAATTTTACGACTGATATAACTGAGCTGTGTTCCGATATTATCATGTAACTCGGCAGCAATACGCTTCCTCTCATTTTCACGTGCCATCGATACTGCACGGATTGCCTGATTGGCCTGCTTGTTTTTATTTTGTTTAAATACCAATACAGTAATTATAGCTGCCAGTACAAATAACACCATCGAACCATAGATGAGATAATTTCTTTTTACAAGATCATAATCCTGCTTAATAATGATCTTTTCTTTATTCTCCACTTCATATTTTGTCTGCATTTCAGCAAGCGCTTCCGCAGAATTCTTTTTATATAGAGAATCCTTTAACACAATCAATTTATTCAATACATCAGAATAACCAATGTAGTTATTGCAAGCTTTATAATTTTCGGCGAGTGCTTTATAAAGGATAATCAGCTTTGCAGAAAAATTAAAACTGTCAGCAATACTCAAACCTTCTTTGCAAATTGCAATTCCTTTTTCGCATTGATGTGTGTTTGCATAAAATAATCCCAGCTGATACATATCTGATACCACATAAAACTGGTCGCCGATCTGTTTACGGATATCAATGCCTTTCATCATCATTTCTTCTGCACCTTCCGGATCTTTTATATCCAGCAGTATGTCAGATTTAATGGCATAACCATTTGCCAATGACTTCAGATCTTCAACAACCTTACCCAGGGATAATGCTTTATCAATATAATATAATGCAGAATCATTTTTATGAATAGAATTATAACAGGCAGCAAGATTACTTAATGGATATATATTATATTTTGGAAAAGGCCGTGACTGCACTTCTGCTTTTTTTAACCAGATAATTGCTTCCGTATAGTTGGAGATCTCCATATTTGCCCAGCCGATACTGTTTTGCGCACCGAATATGCTTATGGAATCATTTGCCAGTTCTGCCTCTTTCAATGCTTCAAAGTCGAGAGCAATTGCTTCTTTAATTTTATCATTGCGTATAAGTAATGCAGCTTTATAAGTTTTAAACCGGAGATAAATATCAACCAGTTGTTTGTTGCCTTTCAATTCTTCAATAAACTTATTAGATAAAACGATGGCAGAATCTATGTTTCCTTCAATCTGAACATAACATGTTTTATAATATTCAATTTCATAAGTAAAACGTACATTTTTATAGATACTGTTTAACGAATCACCAATCAATACATATTTCAGGAGGGAATCGCCGGGCATTGAATTCCGCTCTTTACATAAATTAATAAGGACCTCCAGTTTTTGATAACCTGCTGAAGTAGCCATTTTAAAACGCAGGGAATCTACTTTGACTGTTTGAGCTGACAGGGGAATTACAGACAGGCATAACAGCCCTATCGTTATCATTACTGAATACGTAAGACGAAACCGTTTTTTTAAAAGATGTATCATTTCTTTCTCTGGAAAGGCCGAAAAATAGCACAAATGAGTTATTGTACCAACAGCGGCACAGGCGGACTTTTGTAAAATAAAAAAACAAACACCATGAAAAAACCATTATTAATTCTGCTGCTGGGATTTTTCCTGGCTTTTTACGCGAAGGCCGATACAGAGCCGGGGAATAATTCTCCAATAGGAACACCGGATGTCCTTTCAGTTGGAGGGAGTCAACCGGGCAGCATAGGCCCTGCTGATAATGATGACTATTACCAGCTTACAACAACTGCTGATGGTAATCTCACCATTTCATTATCCAATAACAACGACGCTTATACCTACATCTATTTATATGATAGTAATGGTGCAACGCAGTTGGGTTCCACATCAGGAAGTGCTTTAGGAGGAATACAATTTACTTCGAATGGTCTTGCTGCAGGTACTTATTATGTAAGAGTGTTTGGTACAGACCTTACCAATTATTCAGTATCATCTTCTTTAGCTACTGTACCGGTTGCTAATGATACGGAGCCAAATAATACTCCCGGAACAGCATTGACAATTGCAGTAAATACCAGTACAACAGGGCATATTGCACACCGTTATAATGGAGGTACGTTTGATCAGGATGATTATTATTCAGTAACTACAACAGCAGATGGAAATCTTACGGTATCACTTACAAATACCAACAATCAATATACTTATATATATTTATATGATAATGATGGTGCAACGCAATTAGGTGCAACATCAGGTAGTGCAGGATTGGGAATTTCATTTACTGCTTCCGGACTTGCAGCAGGATCTTATTATGTAAGAGTTTACGGAGCCAGTGACTACACCGGTTATACCTTAAGCACTTCACTTGATGTTGTACCTGTAGTAAATGATCCGGAACCAAACAATACCGTAGCACAGGCAACACCACTTCCCATCAATACAAATGTTACCGGTCATATTGGTCATCGTATAAACGGCGGCACATATGATCTGAATGATTATTATTTAATCAATACAACATCAGACGGTAACGTAACAGTTTCATTAAATAATACTAATAATCAATTCACGTATATTTATATATATGATAATGATGGTATCACACAACTTGGTGCAACATCAGGTAGTGCAGGATCCGGAATATCATTTACTGCATATGGTCTTGCGGCTGGCAGTTATTATGTTTTGGTATTCGGCTCATCAGCTTATACAGGATATACTTTAAATGCAACACTTACTCCTGATCCTATTGTAAACGATCCGAACAACAATAACCACTTTGCAAATGCACCTTCTTTTGCACAGAATGACAGCATAACAGGTCATGTCGGTTTCCGCAATAATGGTGGTACTTATGATACGGATGATTATTTTTCTTTTTATTCCAACGGTGATTATGATATCACTATTACCTTAAGAAATGATAATGATCAATACACCTACATCTATTTATATGATACAGATACCGCAACTCAATTAGGAGCCACTTCCGGATCTGCATTGAATGGTATTTCTTTTACAACAACCGGTCTTGCAGCAGGAACCTATTATATAAGAGTGTACGGCTCCAGTGCTTATACCGGTTATGTATTAAAGAACTCCTATACTGCAAATCCAATACCTGCTAATGTGGAACCGAATAACACTGCAGCTACAGCAACACCTACAGCATACAACAGTATAGATCAGGGTCATATTGGTTATCGCCATCCAGGTGGTACATTTGATAATTATGACTTCTACTCTTTTACTACTCCTGTAGATGGAAACATAACATTATCACTTACCAATAATAATAATGCATACAACTATATATATTTATATGATAGTGATGGTGTAACACAGTTGGGAAGCACTTCCGGTAGTGCACAGGCAGGAATTTCTGTTAGTACAAACGGACTTGCTGCAGGTAATTATTATGCAATAGTGTATTCCACTGCTTATTCAGGATATACACTTACCAAAACATTAACTCCAACGCCATTCACTGCCGATACAGAACCTAATGCCACATTAGCAACGGCTCTTACTATGGCACCTAACTCATCGTTGAATGGTCATATTGCACATCGTTACAATGGTGGATCGTATGATGATTACGACTGGTATAAAATTGTAACAACAGTGGATGGCGACATCTCTTTAAATCTTACCAATGATAATAATGCCTACAATTATATTTATTTATATGACAGTGATGCAGCAACACAACTTGCATCTACATCAGGTAATGCGCAGGCAGGAATATCTGTTGGCAGAGCAGGACTTGCAGCCGGAACGTATTATGCAATTGTATATGGAGGAGGAGGTTCATTCAGTGGCTACACTCTTACCAATACAGTTACAGCAGCACCTTATCAGAACGATGTGGAAAGTAACAACTCTTTTGTTTCTGCTTCTGTATTAAATAATAATGCAAGTAAGAAGGGACATATCGGTTATCGTTTCAATGGAGGTGCTATTGATGACTACGACTATTGGAAAGTAACAATGAATGCAACCGACAGCATGAGAATTGATTTATCATTTACAAATAGTAATTATGCTTACGTATATTTTTATAATGCTGCATTAAATCAACTGTACGCACAATCAGGAAGTGGAGGAAGTTATTCTGTCTTCTTTAATTCACTTCCTGCCGGTGATTATTATTTGGTTGTTTATGCAACAGCTCACAATTCTTATAAAGTAGATAATTTCTATTATCCATGTGATCCATCTGCTTCAGCAATTACTGCAGGAGGACCAACCACTTTCTGTGCAGGATTAAATGTTGCATTGAATTCTGTTAACGCATACAATTCCTATTCATGGAGTACGGGTGCAACAACAGGAAGCATCAGTGCAACATCAACAGGAGATTATACATTAACTGCTTTTGATTTTGATGGTTGTCCGCATGTTTCTAATACCATTCATGTAAATGTTAATCCGGCACCAACACCATCAATTACACATGGAACACCAACAACATTCTGTAGTGGAGGAAGCGTAACATTAAGTACCGGTGTATTTTCTTCCTACTTATGGAGCACAGGTGCAACCTCTCAATCTATTGTGGTTAATTCAACAGGAATATATACAGTTACTGTAACAAATGCGAATGGATGTACAGGAGTTTCAGCATCAGAAAGCGTAAACGTAAATGCAAATCCTGCAACACCTGTAATCACACCTTCAGGATCATTATCGTTCTGTTCAAATTCAAATATCAATCTTACTTCAACAGCAGCAACATCTTATGCATGGAGTAC
>JBDTVD010000092.1:0-11412 GCA_040007375.1 Bacteroidota bacterium
AACATTAATTTCAAAATACGACAAACCGGAAGATGCAGATAAAAAGAATAAACACATTGAAAGAATAAAATCATCAGTTAAAAATCTAACAGAAATTCTGAATGATTTTCTGTCGCTGGAAAAACTGGAGGCCGGAAAGACGGAAGTTAATAATTCAGACTTTGACATTACCTTATTCTCAACGGATCTTTGCGAAGAGTTGCAGACATTGGCACATGATGGTCAGAATATTATATATAAACATTCAGGCAGGAACACAATCGTAAATACTGACAGACAATTACTAAGGAACATACTGATAAACCTTATTAACAATGCCATAAAATATTCTCCGGAATCAACACCAGTTGAATTTTGTACAGAGCTGAATGATACTTTAAAAATTACAGTTAAAGATTATGGATTGGGCATTCCGGAAGAAGATCAGCAACATTTGTTTGAACGGTTTTTCAGAGCAAGAAATGTAACAGCCATCCAGGGAACGGGTTTAGGATTAAACATCGTAACACGTTACACTCATCTGTTGAACGGTAACATCTCATTTACCAGTACTATTGGAAAAGGAAGTGAATTTCAAATACTGTTTCCATTAAATAATAATAATATCAATAATAAACTTAACTAAAAATACTATGCAGGATAACATCAGGATACTATTAATTGAAGACAATGCTGATATGCGGGAGAATACAGCGGAGATTCTTGAGCTGGCAAATTATGAAGTTACCACTGCACCGAATGGAAAGATAGGTGTTGATGCGGCAATAAAAGAAAAACCCGATCTCATCATCTGCGATATTATGATGCCTGAACTGGATGGATATGGTGTATTATATATGCTTGGAAAAAACTCATCAACGGCTTCCATTCCTTTTATTTTCCTTTCTGCAAAAGCGGAAAAATCCGACATGCGCAAAGGGATGAATATGGGAGCGGATGACTATCTCACCAAACCATTTGATGAAATGGAATTATTGCAGGCAGTGGAAATGCGTTTACGCAGAAGTGGTGTATTTAAAAAAGAGTTTCAAAGAGGTATTGCAGGATTTAATGAGTTTATTGATCACGCAAAAGGTTTTGAAGAATTAAAAAAACTCTCTGAATCAAGAAAGGTGTATCATTATAAGAAAAAAGATTTTATATATATGACCGGTGATGAATCCAAAGGTGTATATATGATCAATTCCGGAAAAGTGAAAACATATAAAGCACATCCGGAAGGGAAGCAACTGATTACAGGTATTTATAATGAAGGTGACTTCCTGGGATATACAGATGTATTGCAGGAAAGTGAGGCGCAGGAATCAGCAGAGGCAATGACAGATTGCGAAGTAGTAGTAATACCAAAACAGGATTTTTTCTCACTCCTTTACAGCAACAGAGATGTGGCAGTAAGATTTATAAAAATGCTGAGCAATAATGTTTCTGATAAAGAGGAACGGTTGATGAAGCTGGCATACAACTCCGTTAGAAAACGTGTTGCTGATGCATTACTTATTGTAAAATCACGAAACAATAACGAAAATAATTTTGCAATTTCAAGAGAAGATCTGGCAAGTCTTGCAGGAACTGCTACCGAAACCGTAATACGTACTTTAAGTGATTTTAAGGAGGAAAAACTGATTGACGTCAGGGATAAACAACTGGTACTTCTTGATGCAGTTAAACTGGAACAACTGAAAAATTAGTTTTCTGTATTTCTTAATCCTGGTAAATCCTGTTATTTTCAATAAAAATTGTTGTGCCCGGGTTCGTCGACAGGACATGATGACACCTTAATTATAGAATATAAGGGACATGTTCCAATAAGACTGGTTGTCATTAAAAAAATTGCAGCAACAAGGGCAGTAACACCATACCATATAGTAAATACTCCAAGTGCATATAAACTGATTAACATAATTGCTGAAAACATTCTTGCGATCCGGTCTGCACTACCCATATTAATTTCTTTTCCTTTAAATCTCATGGAACAAATTTCCGGAATTGAAACTCCTGATGCTATGATCAGCCTCATAGTTCTGTTATGACATTTGCATCTTTAATTTTTTAAAAAGCTTATACATCCTTGTTACATTCCACGATACTTTAAAAAGGACCAGGGTTTTCTGGTTATAATATAATCCTTATTCTTTTCATTTGCATAAGCTTCCTTTTCAAATATAATGTTAGTATATGCCTTATGATGATTACGGAAACGAATGAGATTAACAAAGTAATTAACGGAATAAAAAAAATAAAAAGGAAGAATGAGTAACTCCTTTTGTTGTATCAGATGAATATGTTCATGATTGAGCAATACTTTATCAGATTCATATTTTCGGTGCTTAAGAAGAATGAATGGAAACAGTGTCATTCCATCATAAGGCAGAATGGAGAAAATTAGTATTCTCACTTATTTTCAGGAGGCATCACCAGCAATGGTGTATTCAGA
This sequence comes from Bacteroidota bacterium, assembly GCA_040007375.1. Classification (GTDB taxonomy): domain Bacteria; phylum Bacteroidota; class Bacteroidia; order AKYH767-A; family OLB10; genus JANOXC01. The sequence continues at coordinate 2,435 of JBDTVD010000092.1, forward strand.
TGATGCAATGTAATGCTGGTTACACTTGGAGTGGTAAGCGAACGTGGAAAATTTCGGTGATGCGTAAACATAATCAGTATATCAGCAGGATGATATTGCAGAAATTCATGCAATCCGGAAGTAACATTAAAATTCTCAGCCACAAATCCTGACATTTTAGGGTAGTTAATATGATTGCGTATTTTTTCTGTCATTTCAGAAGTTTTCACTTCATGCCCTTCCTGCATATCAGTATCAATATATATAAAATGCAATTCTGCATTGAAACTTCTAGCAAAATAAGTAATCGCCGCAGCTGCTTTCAGATTATCTTCCTTCAGGTCAGTTGCAAATACCATTTTTTGTATGGCTTTATAAACGGCATTTTCAGGAATACATAATACAGGAACACCAGCATGATGAAAAACACGTTCAGTGGTGCTGCCAATAAATAAACGTTCAATTGCACTCAGGCCTTTTGTACCCATTACCAGTAAATCCGGTTTTCTTTCCTCAGCAATCCTGATTATTTCTGAAGAAGGTATACCACTCTCCAGTATTTTTTCAATGATAAGAGATGGGTGACTTTTTGCAATTCGCTCTACTGAAGATTCGAGGTTTTTTCCTGCTGATTCTTCTATTTCACTACCGAGCTGCTGCACAGCAAGAAAAGGAGCATCACCATACAATACGGGAAATTCATATATATGAATAACGGTAAGCTGCGCTGAAAAATGCTGTGCCAGTTCAGCAGCATACTTTAATGCTGTTTGCGAGGTTGCCGAGAAATCGACAGGACATATAATCTCTTTCATTTGATTCATGATTTATGATTGATAAAGGTAAGGATTATACATTCCTATTTAAATGATTAATATCATAAGCTCAATCATTGTATCAATCTTATCAATAAAAAAAACATGCCTGAAATTCCATAGATTAAAACGGATCAACATCAATATGCAGTATCACATTCCTGTTTGCCGGTTCCTTCTGAAAAAAATCAAGTGCTTTGTGCAGTTTCTTCTTAACAGCCTGAACAGACAACTTACGCTCCAGCTTTATCAGGATCTGTCGTATATATAAATTCCTGATGCGCGAAACATTAGGTTGTGTTGGCCCGAGTACACGCTTCCCGAACACTTCAGTTAATTCCCTGGCAAGTAATTTAGCTGCACGATCTGCTTCTGCTTCATTGCGGTGTTTAATGCTGCATTCAACCAGACGATAATACGGAGGATAATTAAATTTACTGCGTTCAACCAACTCATGATTATAAAATCCACGATAGTTATGATGCAATACATACTGCAAAATAATATTCGATGTATTGTAAGTCTGAATTACCACTTTACCGGAAACATTTTTTCTTCCTGCACGACCACTCACCTGCTCCATCAGTTGAAATGCTCTTTCATGTGAACGGAAATCGGGATAATTCAACAACTGATCAGCATTGAGAATTCCTACAAGACTTACCTTTTTAAAATCAAGACCTTTCGTTACCATTTGTGTTCCTACCAGCACATCAATTTCACCATTATCAAAATCAGTAATCAACTGATGAAAACTTTTACGGCTGCGTGCAGTGTCATGATCCAATCTTGCAATTCGATATTCAGGTAAGATCAGTTGAAGCTCTTCTTCAATTTTTTCTGTACCGAATCCTTTCATGCGCAGATCCGTGCTTCCACATGCATTGCACGATGAAGGAGGCGATGTAGTATATCCGCAATAATGACAACGTAATTCCTGGTTTTGTTTATGCAACGTTAAACTTACATCACAATTAATACAATGTGGCACCCATGAACAATTGCGGCATTCAAGCACAGGTGCAAATCCTCTTCTGTTCTGAAATAAAATTACCTGCTCCCCTTTTGCAAGAGACTCCTTCATCATTGCAAGCAACTTTGAGGAAAAATGTGAATGCATCAGCTTACGTTTGTATGCATCCTTTACATCAACAAGTGTTACTTCAGGCATTATCATTTCACCATACCTTGTGTTGAGTGAAGTGAGTATATATTTTCCTGCCAATGAATTGTAATAACTTTCCAGTGATGGTGTTGCTGATCCAAGCAGAACAGGAGTCTTCATCATTGCTCCCATCAGCACAGAAGTATCACGTGCATGATATCGCGGAGATGGATCATCCTGTTTGTAACTGCTGTCATGTTCTTCATCAACAATTATAATTCCCGGATTGCTGAGCGGAAGAAAAACTGCAGAACGTGCTCCGATAATAAGCTGTCCGTCGTTTCCATCAGCACGATGTGCCAGAACTTTATTCCATGTGTCCACTCTTTCATTATCACTGAAACGCGAATGATACACCAGCAACTTATTTCCAAAATGCTTGCGTAACCTGGTAATCACCTGTGACGTTAATGCAATTTCAGGAACCAGATAAAGTGCCTGTTTTCCTTTGCTGATTATTTCATCCAGCAGGTGTATATATATTTCTGTTTTTCCTGATGATGTTACACCATGCAATAAAACAACTTTCTCTTTGCTGAATGCTTCATTGATTTCGAGTCTGCATTGTTCCTGTGGAGCATTCAACGGCAATGGTTCAATTACATTATCAAACGATGATAACGTAAGACGATCCGTTTGCATCTCCACCACTTCCAGCAATTCTTTTTTAACAAGAGAGTTTAAAATAGATGATGACAGTTTGGATCGCTTCAACAATAAAGCACGTGGAATAAGTTCCGTTTCATCATCCTGTTTCATTCTCATAAAAAGCAATAACAGATCCAGTTGTTTTGGTGAACGACGTTCCAGACCTTCCATCGCCGATTGCATAAACTCTTCATCCTTTGCTTTCTCATTCAGTCTCACAAAAGCAGCATATCTTGGTTTATACTTATCAATTACTTCTTCAACAATCTCAATAACATTTCTTGCAAGCATGGATTTAATAACAGGCATCACCTGCTTCAATGAAAGTAACTTTGAAACCTCTGCAATGCTCATCTGTTTATCTGCAAGCAATGCTTCCTTCAATATATATTCTCTTTCATCAGCAACAATATCATCTTCCTTAAAATCAGGATGAAGCTGAATGCGTGTTTCACTCTGCAGTTTTAAGGCAGTTGGTAATGCAGCAGCCATCACTTCGCCAAGAGTACAGAGATAATAATCTGACATCCATTGCCACAATTCCATCTGTGCAGTAGTGATAACAGGCAACTCATCAACAATTGCCATAATTGCTTTTGTTTCAAAAGAAGGCATACTATCACCGGCAATACGCCAAACCAATGCAGAATAAATTTTTTGTTTACCAAACTGTACTACCACACGCTGACCTATTACAATCTGATCCTGCATTTCCAACGGAACATGGTAGGTGTAGGTGCCGGGAAGTGCAAGTGGCAATACCACTTCTATAAATAATTTTTTATCTCCTTGCTGAATTCCCATAAAATATGCTGCAAATATAGTCCGGAGTAATTAGTTCGGAGTTCGGAGTAAAGTGATTAGGTGATTAAGTGATTAGGTGACTAAGTGATGAGGTGATGAGGTGATGAGGTGATGAGGTGTATTTATACTGGCTTCGCCGGATTTATTAAAAAAAAATTTCTTCCAGGTATTCCGGCGAGGACGCCGGAACGAGTGCTTATATAATTTTATGCGCAAAATTTTCCTGCACTCAGCACTCAGCACTCAGCACTCAGCACTCCGAACTCCCAACTCACATCTCACATTTCACATCTCACATTTCACAACTCCGAACTCACAACTCACAACTCCGAACTCACAACTCAAAACTCACGTCTTATCAAGCCATCCTCGTTTATAAAAAATCAATAACTGAACACCAACAAGCACAATCATAAAAACCATAACACCAACATAACCATAAGGATGATGTAATTCCGGCATGTTCAGCGGATATTTTTCACCTGTGTATGGATCTGATGGAGTGAAGTTCATTCCATAAACACCTACAATAAAAGTCAACGGAATAAATATAGTAGAGATCACAGCAAGCACTTTCATAATCTGGTTCATACGGTTACTTACACTACTGAGATAAATATCCATTAAGCTGGCCGTTATCTCTTTATAACTTTCAACAAGATCCATCACCTGTATAGTATGATCATACGTATCGCGAAGAAATACTTTTGTTGCACTGGTGATAAGAGATGTATCAGTGCGAAGGATATCATTTACTTTATCACGTTCTGCAAAAATAGTTCTTCGGAAAAGTATCAGTTCGCGCTTGATAGTCTGGATACGTTGTAATGATTCACGATTAGGTTTCAAAAACAGTTCATCTTCCAGTTCATCCAGGCGTTCACCCATCGATTCCAGCAATGGAAAATAATTGTCAACAATAGCATCGAGCAATGCATATGCAAGATAATCTGCACCATGCTGTCTGATATATCCTTTTCCCTGACCTAAACGAACACGAACAGGCTCAAAAAAATCAACATCATTATCCTGCATCGTGATAACAAAATTACTTCCCAGGAAAAGTGAGAGCTGTTCATTGCGGGTAATGTGTTCATTATTCTGCATGAACATTCTTGAAACAATAAAGAGATGTCCAGGATGATCTTCCATTTTCGGACGCTGGTACGTGTTGATCACATCTTCCATTTCCAGGCGATGGATAGCAAAAGCTTCACATAAACCATTTATCAATACCTGATCTCCAAAGCCTTTTATCTCCACCCAATACGTCTTTGCATCATTTGCACGAAGCAGTTTAATAATCTGTTCAGCATCATTTACACTGGTAATATTCAGTTCTTCACGACTGTATGCATACACTTTAATCTGCGGCTTGCGTGCATCACTGGATATATTAATGGCACCTGGTGATGTTCCGGGCGGAGTTACTTTTCTACGGGACCTCAGTCGTAATCCTGATAACGATGGTTTCATGGAGAATACTTTACTGTTGTTAACAAAAGAACATACCAGGCTCTTGAAAACTTATTGAAGTGTTACCAGTATATGCTTGCTAAAATTATCCAAAAGCAACATTTTTGTTTAGATACATCTACTGTGCTTCAGCAATTTTATGAACAGCATCTGTGAAGCAACAAATCAAAAAAAAATCAAACAGGATTAACATAAATTGTAATGGAGAAAAAAAACAATCTGGTGCCCATGTTAATTCTTGCCGCACTGTTTTTTATTTTCGGATTTGTAACATGGCTTAATGCAACACTTATCACCTATTTTAAAATTGCATTTGATCTGAATAATTTTCAGTCGTTGCTCGTTGCATGGGCATTTTATCTTTCCTATTTTGTAATGGCATTACCATCATCAGGCATTCTTAAAAAAACAGGATTTAAAAACGGGATGATGCTCGGACTGCTGGTTATGGCTGCCGGAGCATTATTATTTATTCCTGCAGCAAATTCACAGACATATGGGTTATTCCTTATCGCGCTTTTTGTAATCGGAACAGGACTTACTGTTTTACAAACTGCATCCAATCCATATATAACCATTGTAGGTCCAATAGAAAGTGCAGCAAGTAGAATCAGTATGATGGGAATCTGCAATAAACTGGCAGGAGTAATTGCACCGACTATGTTAAGTGCTGTTATTCTTTCTGATGCTGATACACTGGTGAATGAAATTAAATTGCTGAATGAAGTGGATCGTGCTGCAAGACTTGCAGAATTACTTTCACGTGTAATTACACCATACACCATTATGGCAGTTGTACTTATTGCATTGGCCTTATTTGTACGCTTTTCTGCATTACCACCTATTGAAATGGAAGAACCGGATGAAACAACATCAGCATTAACTGACAGGAAAAATATAATGGCTTATCCGAATTTAGTGTTGGGTGTGATTGCATTATTTCTTTACGTAGGTGCAGAAGTTATTGCAGCAGATACAATAGGAAATTACGGTCACTCACAGGGAATTCCGCTTTCTGAATCGCGACTCTTTCCATCCTTCACTCTGGCTGCTATGGTAGTGGGATATATATTAGGTATTGTTGCTATTCCTAAATTTATTTCTCAATCAAAAGCACTTGCCGTTTCTGCTGTAACAGGAATTTTATTTTCACTGATTGCAATAAATACTACGGGTTATACTTCTGTTCTTTTCATCGCATTAATGGGATTGGCCAATGCATTGATGTGGCCGGCAATCTGGCCATTGGCAATTCACGGATTGGGACGATTTACCAAAACAGGTTCAGCATTGTTAATCATGGCCATAATCGGCGGTGGAATTATGTCGGTGAGTTATGGTGCTTTGGCTGATATTCCTTCCATTGGCTATAGAAGTGCCTACTGGATTATGATTCCCTGCTATCTGTTCATATTATTTTACAGTATAAAAGGGCACCGTATAAAAAGCTGGAGTTAGTAATCATCCACAATTTTGAATATTATCTGGTGAACAGGTAATTTATAGTAGCTTTATTTCGACAGAGTAAATTACTTTTGCAACCACTGTTTAAGCTTTAATAAAAAATGGAAAATAAGGAATGGTATGAAAGCTGGTTCGACTCCCCTTATTATCACATATTATATAAGAACAGAGATGGTGCTGAAGCACGACAGTTTATAGATCATCTCGTAAAAAAATTTAATCTCACTCCGGGTTTCAGAGTGATGGATCTCTGTTGCGGAAAAGGACGACATGCAGTTTACCTGAACAGCATCGGATTTAAAGTTACAGGTCTTGATCTTTCACCACGCAATATCCGTTACTGCAAACAATTTGAAAATGAAAATCTCGAATTTTATGTGCACGATATGCGTCATTTGTTCCGCACAAATTATTTCAAAGCTATCTTTAATCTCTTTACCAGTTTCGGATATTTTGAAAGAGACCATTATAATGACATGAGTATTTCCGCTGCAGCAAAAGGATTACAGAAAGGCGGATTACTTATTATTGATTTTATGAATGCCTGGCGTGCTACGCATGATCTCACTCCACATCATAAAAAAACAGTGGATGGAATTGAGTTCAATATTCACAAACAACTTCGTGACGGATTTATATATAAAGATATTACCTTCAGTGACAGTGGAAGTAAATATGCTTACAGGGAAGAAGTAAAAATACTTTTATTAAAAGATTTTGAAGGATATATGAAACATGCAGGACTTACCATACTGAATACTTTTGGCGATTATGGTCTTCAACCATTCGTGCAGGAAAGCAGTAACAGACTGATCATAGTAGCATCGAAATAATATGGAGTTATATCAATATATTATCTTGTTTTTTTCAGTGATGTTAAGTGGAAGTGCTTACTTCCTGGTAAAATCATCCAGCCGTTATTTTCTGAAATTATCACTTGCCTTTTCCGGCTCCTTCCTTTTTGCCATCAGCATTCTGCATCTTATGCCTGATATATATAGTCATAATACAGGTAACATTGGTGTATTTGTTTTGCTTGGCTTTTTTATTCAGATTGTGTTGGAATTCTTTTCAGAAGGAATTGAGCATGGTCATATTCACGTTCATCATCATCCATCAAAAGCTTTTCCATTAACCATGATGGTGAGTTTATGTCTTCACAGTTTCCTGGAAGGAATGCCACTTGCTTATGACACACATTCAAATGAAGGACATAACCATTCACTTTTTCTTGGTATTGCATTGCATCATTTACCGGTTGCATTTGCATTGGTAAGCATGTTATCTGATTCAGGAATTAAAAAAACTACAGCTTTATTATGGCTTGCATTATTTGCATTGATGGCACCACTGGGTTCAACACTAAGTTATCTTTTGGGCGAAGGAATTTTAGTTGACATGACGATGTACTACGATAAAATAATGGCCGTTGTAATCGGAATTTTCCTTCACATCAGTACTACTATTCTGTTTGAGTCGAACAACGATCATCGTTTTAATATGTATAAGCTGGGAATTATTATGATTGGTGGTTTGTTTGGATACTTTATTAGTTAGGGGTTAGGGATTAGGGACCAGGGATTAGGGGCTTGGGATTAGGGATTAGGGACCAGGGATTAGGGATTAGGGACCAGGGATTAGGGAAATAAATTAATTACGGATAACATTTTTTTTGGATATGAAATCACTTCTTCTTTTACATGGTGCATTGGGTGCTTCCGTGCAATTTCAGCAACTGGAAGAGAAACTGAATTCTGAATTTAATATATATTGCTTTGATTTGAAAAATCATGGCAGTCGTTGCAATGGAGAACCATTTACTATTAATGATCTTACTGATGATGTTCTTGAGTATATAAATAGTCATCATCTCGATAATGTTTCTATATTCGGTTACAGCATGGGTGGATATATTGCATTGAAACTGGCTTTTGATCATCCTGAAAAAATAAAACAAGTGCTTACATTAGGAACAAAATTAAAATGGACTGCAGAAATTGCTGAGAAAGAAACTGCAATGTTACAGCCTGAACTGATGAAGGAAAAAGTTCCGAAGTTTGTGGAGCAGTTAAAACAACTTCATGGTAAAGATTGGGATAAACTGGTTATGCATACCGCTGATATGATGCGCAATCTTGCATTGCAACCGATTACATCAGAAGAAATAAAATCTTTAACACAACCTGTACGGCTTTCTCTTGGCGATAAAGATAATATGGTGACGTTTGATGAAACACTGGAAGCATTCCGTATTCTTCCTCATGGATCACTTTCCATTTTTCCAGACACACGTCATCCTATTGAAAAAGTATCCATTGACAGACTTGCATTTGAAATTAAATCTTATTTTTAAGTATGGCAGATGTTGAACGTTTGATGGAAATTAAAAATGAGTTGCTGCCATTTCATGCTGAGCTTGTTGCTGTATCCAAATTAAAACCAACTTCAGAAATACAACAACTATACACTGCAGGTCAGAAAATATTCGGTGAGAATTATGTACAGGAGGTTACCGTTAAACAGCAGGAATTACCAAACGATATACAATGGCATTTCATTGGTCATCTGCAAAGCAATAAAGTAAAACAGATTGCATCAGTGGTAAATCTTATTCACAGTGTTGATAG